>JAYUXA010000113.1:0-17494 GCA_043753245.1 Chitinophagaceae bacterium | reverse complement strand
CATAGGTCTGAGCTTAAATTTCAGGTACTGTTTTCTCCGGGTGGTTAATTTTTTTTACAAAGAGCAGCGTTATCAAAACTTCGTTTGTCTATATTACGGGATGTACTTTAACATTTTATTGTTAATATTTTAAAATTCCTACATTTGTATCTCGTTTAAAATTGATCCATGAAAAAAACCGCTTCGATAATGATTGATTCTTCGATGTTTAATTTGGCGATTCCTACCATAGGTTACAGTTTAATTTTTCCATCTTCTTTCGAAGCCTGCAGCTTCGGTCTTTCTTCGCTACAAATACGCTAACAGTTATGAATGATTGATATTCAGCGTCTTTGTATATCAAGTATTCTTATTGTTATAGATAAAAGGGGCATTAATGTAAACAAAACAAAAGAGAGTATGAAAAAAATCTATTTCTTAATGATCACTATGCTGCTATGTTCGATAGCGGGATGGGCACAAACCGGCGAAATTTCTGGCCAGGTGAAAAATGTCCAGGGAGAAGCAGTACCGTTCGCAACGATTTCCGTTAAGGGAACAACCAGTGCGGTGTCGGCTGATCAGACAGGTAATTTTAAGATAATTGCTCCCCGGGGAGCAACACTTGTGGTTACTGCTGCAAGCTTTACTACCCAGGAAGTATCTGTTGGCAGCCAGTCAGTGATAGCTATAAACCTGGTTGGCGAATCCAACCTGCAGGAAGTAGTGGTCACTGCATTGGGAATCCGGAGAACAGAGAAAGCACTTGGTTACTCGGTGAGTAAAGTAAATCCCGATGCCCTGGTACAGAAATCAGAGCCGGACATGCTTAAAGGGTTGCAGGGTAAAGTAGCCGGTGTCGATATCAGGACCTCCCAGGGTACCCCCGGAGCGGCAACCCGTATCCAGATCAGAGGCAACAATTCTTTTTATGGAAACAGCCAGCCGCTTTTTATCGTGGATGGTATTCCTTATAGTAATGACCAGATCACTACCAGCAGCCAGACTTCCGGTGGTACTGCTTATTCGAGCGGTATTTCCAATCTGGATCCTAATGACATCGCAAGTATGAACGTACTGAAAGGTTCCTCTGCAGCAGCAATCTACGGATCGAGAGGTTCCAATGGAGTAATCATCATCACTACCAAATCAGGTAGTGCATCAAAAGGTAAAAAAGGGCTGGAAGTTACCGCAAAGAGTGCAGTATCTTTTGAAACAATAGCCAATCTGCCTGATTATCAAAACGAATACGGAGCAGGCTCTCAGGGAAGTTACTCCAATTCCAATGGTTCCTGGGGTCCCTCATTTGCCAGTACGGATTCTATACCAGTCTGGCCTGATTATAAAAATGCGTATCCGGAACTGTTTCCTTCTTCACAGGTAGCCTACCGGGCTTATCCCAATAACGTAAAAGATCTTTTCAGGACGGGTATGGTCTATGAAAATTCAGTTGGTTTTCAGGGCGGTGATGCAAAAAGTTCTGTGGCGGCAACCCTGTCTCAGTTAAATCACATGGGGTATGTACCGAACTCTTCTTACAACAGAACGAATATCGGTTTGGGAGCGCAGACTAAACTGGATAATGGAATAACCATAAGAGGAAATTTTAGTTACGCCCGCTCTAACCAGCGTGGAGGATACTTTGGAGAAAATCAGGTAGACGGTGCTGCTTCTCTGTTTGCACGATCTTTATTTCTTGCACGTAACTGGGATCTTAATCTTCCATTTGAAACCAAAACTGGAGGGAATGTTACTCCCAATGGTGGTGGCCAGTACGACAATCCTAAATGGTCGGCAAAATACAATGTAGCCAGCACTGCAGAAGAACGGTTTATTGCAGGTATTCATCTGGACTATAATGTTAATAAGTGGATCCGGCTTGATTATAACATCGGTTCAAATGTTAACGTTTTATCCAGGCAGGAAATTACGGAAGTGGGCTCCAGGGCTGCACAATTCCTGGGACGATTGGTAAATGAAAATTTCAGACAACAGGAAATTGAATCTAACTTCCTGGTTACGTTTACTCCTACCATTAACGAAAACTTTTCTTTAAGGGCAATTGTAGGGCAGAATTTAAATCAGCGCACTACGACCGACCAGCAACAAACCGGAACTAAATTTATTGTAAGGGGTACCCATACCTTAAACAATACCGCTTTTCAAAAGTTTGATTTTGATGATTATACCAGAAGAAGGATTATTGGTCTTTTTGCTGATGTAACACTTGGATTTAAGGATTACGCTTTTATAGAAGTTACCGGCCGCAACGACTGGTCTTCTACATTACCAACCTCTAACCGCAGTTATTTCTACCCTTCTATTTCAGGATCCTTTGTATTCTCTGATGCGTTAAAAATCAAGAGCAGCTTTTTTGATTTTGGAAAGATCAGGGCCGGTTGGGCAAAGGTTGGACGGGATGCCAGTCCTTATCAACTGCAGAACATCTTTCAGATCACACCAAACTTTCTGGGACAATCTACCGTTTCCAGAGACCAGACGTTCAATAATAAAAATTTAAAACCTGAGTTTACGCAGGAAGTGGAGCTTGGTACACAATTAAGCTTTTTGAAAAGACTGATAGAATTGGATCTGACTGTTTATAAAAGAAATTCCACCAATCAGATCGCATCTGTTTCGGTGCCCGCCACAGCCGGATATAATTTCAGAGTACTTAATTTTGGAGAAGTAAGTAATAAAGGGATTGAGATCGACCTTGCCATCCGCCCGGTGAGAACGAAGTCCTTTACCTGGGAGATACGGGGTATTTTTACTAAAAATGAAAATACAGTGGTATCCCTCGTGGATGGCGTAGACAGAATCCCGCTCGAAAACATCCTGGACGATATTTCTCCTTACCTGGAACCGGGCAAACCTTTCGGTTACCTGAGGGGATTAAAATCACTAAGGGCACCTGATGGCAGTCTTCTAATCAATCCTGCTACAGGAGGTATGATCCAGAGTAGTGAAGAGGAAGAGGTTGGAAATCCCAATCCTGATTATAAGTTAGGGATCACTAATACCTTTACCTACAAAGGATTTGTTCTGAGTGCCTTGTTTGATATGACAAAAGGAGGAGATATCTATTCGGTTACAGTTCAGAGTATGCTTGGCAGAGGGGTAACAAAGGATACCAGGGACCGCCAGACAGCATTTATCATACCTGGTGTTTACGGTGACCCGATTTCCGGCAAACCAATATTGGCCGGAGGGAAACAAGTGCAGAACCAGACCCGCATCACAGCAAATGATCTGTGGTTTTCGCCAAATCCTACAGTGGGTGCAACTTTCGCTATTAATACTCCGGCAGAATGGTCGGTATATGATGCTACGGTGTACCGCCTGAGAGAAGTATCGCTGGGTTATGAGTTTCCTAAATCCTTGTTCAGAAAATTACCAATAGGAAGTGCGACCATAAGTTTCACAGGGCGCAATCTATGGTTCATAGCTCCTAATTTCCCTAAGTATACCAATTTCGATCCTGAAGTAAACAGTTTCGGTTCTACCTCCACTCAGGGAATTGAACTGTCTGCTGCCCCGACTACAAAACGTTATGGTATTAATTTAGCGGTAACCTTTTAAGCACTATTAATTCTTCAGACATGATAAGTAAATTAAAATATATTATTCCGATAGCCCTGGTACTGGGAACATTATCCTGCCGGAAGGAGTTTCTGGACATAAATGCTGATCCGAATAATCCTATTGATGCGCCTGTATCCTTACTACTGACAGGCGCCGAGCGTGCTCTTGGAGATGCGCTGGCAATGGGGGGTGGAAACAACGGTGGATTGTCCCAGATACTGGAAGTCTACGTACACCAGATCACTACCCGTGAAGACGCAGATCAGTATGGAACAATAGGAAATGATTTCTTCCTGAATGTAGCCTGGCCAAAATTGTATGCAGCAACTCCCCCACCCGGGGAAAGTGCTCCCTTATCCGGGGTATTTCAAAACCTCGAAGAGATTATCAGCAAATCGAATAAAGACGGCAATCCGTATTACCGAGGCATTTCCAAGATTTTAAAAGCATATGCTTACAGTCAACTGGTAGATGTGTTTGGTGATGTTCCCTATTCCGAAGCAAATAAACTGGCCGATTCTATTGCTCCGATTATTTATCCAAAATTTGATGATGATGCAGCGATCTATCCGCAATTGTTTATACTGCTCGATGAAGCTGTTGCTGATCTTTCTAAGTTGAAAGGGGATAACCTTGAGGTTCCAAAAGATAATGATGTGATCTTTAAAGGAGACGTTGAAAAATGGATAAAAACGGCTAATACGATTAAATTAAAACTTTATACACAGGTTCGTAATGTTCAGAATGTGCAGCCTGAAGTAACTGCTCTTCTTTCAGACCCGGCAGCGCTGATCGATAACAATGAGGAGAGTTTCTTTTTACCTTATGGGGCTAACGGGGCTACGGATGATCGTAATCCGGCATTTCAGGAATATTTTGCCACACAAAGAAGTAACCATATCAGCCCCTGGTTTTATGAAACGATGAAAGGAAGAAATGCCGGGGTGCTTAATGGAAATCCTGATCCGAGGATTCCATATTATTGGTACAACCAGTTATTCCCATTAAGCCCTCCTCCTTATAATTCAGCTTCTCTGGCTTCAGATTCGCTCGGTGAAGGACCCGAAAATCAAACAGAATACAGGGATGGTCCGTTCGCTACTATATATTTTGGTTCCGTTGGAGCCGACAGGGATAGAAACAACCAAAATTCATTGAGCGTAATAGGTATTTATCCTTGTGGCGGCCGTTATGATGATGGTGAAGGAATGGGAAATATTCCCACCACAGGTGTGGACGGAAGCAGCGGAACAGGTAAAGCTCCGTACCGGTTTCTAACCTATGCAGACAGACTTTATCTGGAAGCGGAACTAATGAATGTAGGCCTGGCTACAGGAAACGAAAAAACCGTTTTTGAAAAAGCGGTTCGGGAATCATTTAAGCAGGTTGATCAGGTGGTAAACCTGGTAGGATCATCACAAACTATTCCTTCTCTCCTGAAAGATAGCATAGGAACACTCACAGAAACGTATATTACTAAATTATTGACAGAGTATGATGCGGGCAATACCACAAAAAAATTGCGGTTGATTATGACCGAAAAATGGATTTCCAGCTTTGGAAGTGCAGTGGATGCCTACACCGATTATCGCAGAACAGGATTTCCGGTTATGTGGGATCCAAATGATCCTTCAATGGCACCAGGCGGATTTGCCCAGCCACCAGTTAACGGAGATCTATACAGAAAGCCGCAAAGACCAGTGCCCGTACTGTTGACCAAAGCCTATCCTCTTTCTTTGCCATGGCCTAAAACAGAGTTGGACGTAAATAAAAACGCCCCTGCTCAAAAAGCTGACCCTGCCACTGCCAAAGTATTCTGGATGCCTTAATTTAATTTATAAAATTTAGATATGAAATCATCAATAATAGTATCCGTTCTGTTTGCGTTGCTCATTGTCGGTAGCTGTCGCAAAGAAGACAATCCCAGGGTCCCTGTATTTGAAAGGGTGCCGATTCCACTATTAACCCTTGATTCTACGTCCGATACTAAAATTTCAGGAACAGAGCCTGCCTCTTTTAAGGCCTCGTTCACCATAGACAATTATTACAAGAATGGTGATAAGCCTAAAAAAATGGATCTGGTGGTCATCAAAAATGGCGATCATAGCAATCCTAAAACAGTGCTGGCGGATATCACCACTTTTCCTACTGCTTTTTCCATTACAGGTCAGCAACTGATTGATCTGTTTCAGGAACCGATAGTATTAGGAGACGCGTTTGAATTTTCTACGGATGTAACTACCCAGGCTGGAGTAAAATACCTCGGTTTTCCACTGGCGGATGGAATTCCGGTTGCTCCCGGTATAAATGCAGAACCAGGTTCCAACGCAGTACTAAGATTTGCTGCACCTTGTGTGTTTGATGTTTCAAAATACACTGATGTAGATTTTGAAGTGGTTTCGGATGAATGGGCCGATTATTCGGAGGGTGACATTGTTGCAGTTGCTGTAATAGATTCGACACATCTTTCCTTTAAGTATAAAGCCAGTGCAGCAGTGCCTATTGTTATGGAAGTAGATCCGTTGACAAATGCCATTACGGTTGCACCGGTCGTATATGGTAACTATAGTGGAACCTTTGTAACAGCTCAGACCCTTCCCGGGGATAAAGTGTCATCTGTAGACCCTTGTGATATCAGTCTTACCGTTAAATTAAGCCACACTTCCGGTCCGGACGACTTTGGTACTTACTCAATAGTCCTTCGTAAAAAATAATAACCTGATCGTATAATATAAAAGAGGGCTCCGATAAAGGGCCCTCTTTTATATTATAGCGTATTATGGGTAGTATTATAAAATTGGCTGGCTTTTTAAAATTTAATGTTGGCATCTATCTATCTCTCCCACATGCTGAAGCCCTGGACATTCATTAACGAATGAGATCTATACTTGTCTTTATTTTACCTCCAGGGTGGCCATGCTGTCGCTTTCAATAAAGATTTCCAGCTCGTCACCAACCACGCATTCTCCTACACCTGCAGGAGTTCCGGTAAAGATCAGGTCTCCAATGTTTACAGAAAAATAATTGGAGATATACGCTACCAGTTTATCGAAACTATGCAACATAAGGCCCGAGTTGCCCTGTTGCACCAGTTCTTTATTTTTATAAAGGCAGAAATTAATGTCTTTTTTGTTTTTGATTTCGGGGATGGGTATCCATTTTCCAACTACAGCAGAATTATCCCAGGCTTTCGCTTTTTCCCAGGGAAGTCCTTTCTGTTTGAGTTCATCCTGAATATCCCTTGCTGTAAAGTCGATACCTACAGAAAGAGCATCATAATACTTTCCTGCAAACCGTTCCTGGATATACTTTCCATTTTTGCATACCCTCAAAACAAGCTCACATTCATAATGCAGCTCATTGGTAAACTCGGGATAGTAAAACGGGGTATGAGCCTGAAGCAACGCGCTTTTCGGTTTCATAAAGATGACCGGCTCGTCCGGCACCTCATTGCCTAACTCTTTCGCGTGAGCCATATAATTCCGGCCGACACAGAATATTTTCATATTCAATAAGGGGTTTAATCTTAGTTAATTGCTTTCAATTTGGTAACCTGAAAAGGCCGGGTCGGAAGCATATCAATATTGAATATCAAAATACTATCTTCAATATATTATTGCGAAAATAAAGATTCATATCAACAAATCATACTATAAATTCTTTTTTATTCACATCTCCCATTGTCAGCTCTATCCCCCGGAACATAAAGCTTTCAATTGCCTGTACCGATTCTGCTATTTTAAGTTTTACCATCTGAATTTCCGCTGCACTCCATCTGCCCAGCACATATTCGACCTGCATGCCTTTTGGAAAATCATTGCCAATGCCAAATCTTAATTTCGGATAGGCAGGTGTGCCGAGTGCCTCCTGTATACTGGATAATCCATTATGCCCGGCATCACTTCCGGAGGGACGAAGACGTAATTTGTTTAAGGGCAAGGCAAGGTCATCGACCAGTACCAGTACCTGGCTGATGCCGATTTTTTTACTATCCATCCAGTATTTTACGGCTTTGCCACTCAGGTTCATGAAGGTGGAAGGTTTGATGACAATGGCTTCTCTTCCTTTATAACTCAGCGTGGATACATCGGCTAACCGGTCTGATCTGAAAGAAGCCCCATGCTTTGCGACAAAGGCATCTGCAATGTCAAATCCGATATTGTGCCGGGTGTTTATGTATTCCTGACCGATGTTGCCTAACCCGGCAATAAGAAAGCGGGACATAATTAAAATTAAACAAAAAAGGCTGACCCGGGGGACAGCCTTTTTCAAACTGATATAAAGAATTACTTCTTGGCTGCTGCTTTTGCAGGCGCCGCCTTCGCAGGTGCCACCTTTGCCGGAGCTGCTTTCGCAGGTGCCGCCTTCGCTGGCGCTGCTGAACCAGCGGTGCCTACAGCTTCTTCCTGTTTAAGCTGGCGGGTCATCACCACCGAAGCAATTGGAATCCTTGGAGAATTCTGAATCTCGTAATTAGGATCTTTCACATCTTCCACCCGGATGTTTCCATTGAGTTCCAGTCTGGTCAGGTCCACTTCAATATTTTCCTTAAGAAATTTAGGGAACGTCTTGACGTTTAAGGTTTTCATTTTAGTAACCAGTTTACCGCCGTCCTTTACCCCAATTGCCACACCGGAAAACCGGATCGGAATGGTAGCAACAATTTTTTTGTCTTCCACAAGCTCCAGGAAATCCACATGAGCCAATTCATCGGACACTTTGTTAAACTGGATGTCTTTGAGAATACAACGGTAGGTTGTTCCTTCTACTTTAACTTCAGCGAGCTGAAATTCTGATGTGTAAACCAGGCTTTTAAATGACAGCGCAGGTGCGGCGAAATTCACCTCCTGCTTACCCCCATAAATTACACCAGGTACCATGCCCTGAGAGCGAAGCCGACGGGTATGTTTTTTGCCAGTTTCGGTCCTCAGTTGTCCTTCGATTGTAATCGTTTTCATTTGAAATAATTGTTTAAATAGCGGAATGAATATTCATCCTAGAATTGCACCTACCTGTTTTTTAGCTGACTATGTATGAACAGGCTGGTAATACTTTTATTTTCGTATGCGTTGCGGAGTGCCACTGCAAAAAGATCCGCTACGGTAACCACTTTAATCTTAGCTATTTTTTGCTTTAACGGGATAGTATCACACACCACCAGTTCCTCCAGCACACTGTTCTCTATATTTGCATAAGCATTTCCACTTAGAACAGGGTGTGTACAAAATGCTCTGACACTCTTCGCTCCCTTATCTTTCAGCAATCCTGCCGATTTGGCCAATGTACCGCCGGTGTCACAAATGTCATCGATCAGAACAACATCTCTTCCGGTCACATCACCGATCACCACCATACTTGCTATCTCGTTGGCACGCTTGCGGTGTTTGTCGCAAATCACCATATCTGCATTAAAATAAGAAGCCATTTCACGTATCCTGTTCGCACTTCCCACATCGGGGGCGGCGAAGGTAAGGTTTTCGGACGGAAGTTGTTCTATATAAGGGATAAAAATGGCTGAACTGTCCAGGTGATCGACCGGGATGTCAAAATATCCCTGGATCTGGGGGGCGTGAAGGTCCATCGTAATGACGCGGTCTGCACCGGCAGCAACGAGCATATTGGCCACCAGCTTGGATCCTATGGCTACACGCGGTTTGTCCTTGCGATCCTGGCGGGCATATCCGTAATAGGGAATTACCGCCACTACCTTGTAGGCACTGGCCCGTTTTGCAGCGTCTATCATCAGAAGCAGCTCCATAATATTATCTGCCGGAGAACAGGTACTCTGGACAAGGAAAACCATGTCTCCACGGATACTTTCCTGGTAAGCAGATTGGATCTCGCCGTCGCTGAATTTGGATATTATTATTTTCCCAAGAGGTATCCCAAATTTATGGGCTATTTTTTCGGCAAGGTGTTGGGATCCTGTACCGGAAAAAATTTTAGGTGCTCTTTGCATGCATATATCGAATAAGGCGCGAAGATATACCTATCAATGAAATGCAAAAAAATTCCTTCCGCGGGGATGTCTGGCAGCCCCGCGGGGAATAGTATTCACCACCTCTAATAGTGAAATTATTTGTTGGCGACGGTAAGTAATACCTGGTTGCCGGTGTTGGTCATGGCTGTTTTCTCCACAGAAGAACGTTCCTTATTCACAATGCTCGTTTTAGGATTTACTGCGTAAAATATGGCTGAGCAGATAAAAATGGAGAAGAATAAGGCTACAAAATACATTCCAATACAAAAAAGAAAGGGCTGGTAGCCGCCGATAGCTGAAAAAGTAGATTTGTGTTTCATGATTGATGGATTTAATAGTTTTTCTAGGTTTGGATATGATTAAATAACGGTAACGGTGTGTGTTTTAGTACGTCTGAAGAATAAAATTAGTCACTAACATTGACTGATGCAAGAGCAGAACTACTCTATTAAACAGTGGGCAAAAGACGATCGTCCGCGCGAAAAACTACGATACAAGGGCTCGGAACATCTTTCGGATTCTGAATTGCTGGCTATTCTGATCCGGAACGGTACCCACAAACGGTCGGCCGTAGACCTGGCTAAAGAAGTGCTCGGCATTGGCAGGAACAATCTGGCTTTACTCGGAAAACTCAGTGTAAAAGAATTGATGCAGGTAAAAGGCATCGGGGAAGCCAAGGCAATCACTATTTCGGCGGCCCTGGAACTCGGACGGCGAAGACAGGCATTTATTTCACTGGATAAGTTTCAGGTGAAGGGCAGTAAGGATATTGCCCAATACCTTAAGGCCATGCTACAGGATTACAAGCATGAGGTTTTTGGGGTGATATTTCTCAACAGGGCCAATCGGATCAACCATTTTGAAGTGATCAGCGAAGGAGGAATAACGGCAACAGTAGCAGACCCGCGTATCATTCTGAAAATGGCCCTGGCCGAAGACGCAGTCAGTCTTATTCTGTTTCACAATCATCCATCCGGAAACCTTTCTCCCAGTAAATCGGACGAAGAACTGACCAAACGCATTACAGAAGCATCCGGACTATTCGATATCCGTGTACTCGATCATATTATTGTTAGCGAAGAAGGCTTTTTTAGTTTTGCAGAGGAAGGTATGATATGATTATCCGTAAATTTGTTTTTATGAGCGATCCAAACCAACAGCCACCCAGTCAACTCAATATTGAAATCTCTGAAGAAGTTGCGGAAGGAACGTATTCCAACCTTGCAATCATCACTCATTCACATGCGGAATTTGTCATTGATTTTGTCAATGTAATGCCAGGAACACCTAAGAGCAAAGTAAAATCCCGGGTTATACTCACCCCTCAGCATGCTAAGCGATTTATGAAAACCCTCACAGAATATGTAGGTCGTTTTGAATCATTAAACGGGAAAATTCAGGACCTCGAAGATGTACAATTGCCCTTGAATTTCGGAGGCCCTGCTGCCCAGGCTTAATTGGTTTCAATAAAACAATTTAATGGCTAGTCTTAAAGAAAAAATAAAAGAACTTTCTGCTTTTTATTCCTCTTATTTTATTGATGTGCGGCATCATCTGCACAAGTTCCCTGAACTAAGCTATAAAGAATTTAAAACATCAGAATATATCCAGCAGCAGCTAACCTCCTATGGTATCCCTTTTAAACTTATGGGAGGCACAGGAGTTATCGGGCTGGTCGAAGGCAAAAATCCTTCTGCTAAAGTGATCGCTCTGCGTGCAGATATCGATGCGCTTCCCATTAATGAAGAGAATGATGTATCCTATAGATCTCAGAATGCAGGAGTGATGCATGCCTGCGGACATGATGTTCATACTACCTGTCTGCTTGGTGCTGCCAGAATATTACAGGAGTTAAAGGCAGAGTGGGAGGGAACCGTAAAGTTAATTTTTCAACCCGGCGAAGAACGTAATCCCGGCGGTGCAAGTATATTAATCAAGGAAGGAGTTTTAAAAGATCCTGAACCTAAAGCTATTTTTGGTTTGCATGTGCATTCAGGTTTGCAGGCAGGACAATTTAGTTTTCGTCCGGGTAAAGTAATGGCGAGCGCTGACGAATTGTATTTTACGATTAAAGGAAAAGGTGGTCATGCTGCCGCGCCGCATTTAACAGTAGATACCGTACTGATAGCCGCACAGGTAATTGTAGCATTACAGCAGGTAATCAGCAGAAATAATGATCCTTTTTCACCATCGGTATTATCGGTCTGTGCCATCAATGGTGGGCATAGCACCAATGTTATTCCCAGCGAAGTAAAAATGATGGGCACCTTCCGTGCGCTGGATGAAACCTGGAGATTCAAAGCACATGAACTGATTAAAAAAATAGTATTATTTACTGCAGAAGCAATGGGTGCAACTGCCGAAGTAACTATTGACATAGGGTATCCTGCCGTCATGAACAATGATGAACTGTACGTGATTGCCCGTGCTTTAGCAGAAGAACTTGCCGGAACTGAACAAGTACAGACTACAGAAATGCGCATGGGCGCAGAAGACTTCGGATATTATTCACAAGTGATACCCGGATGTTTTTACCGCCTTGGAGTTGGAAATATTGCTCAGGGCATAACTGCCGGCGTGCATACGCCTGTATTTAATGTGGATGAATCTTCTATTAAAAATGGTATGGAAATGATGGCCTGGTTAGGGGCAAAGGCAGGGTTTTAGGAATTGTTGCAGCGAAATTACAAACTATGAAAATTTTAATTCCTAAAGATTCAAAAATTAAGAACGGTTTTTTTTATGCAGAAAGGTCCGTCAATTATCTGTATCCAGCTTTACCTCAATAACATCAGGAACAATATAAACACCTGACTCAAATAATTTCTGTATCGCCCCAAGATATTCTTCTGCTTCAGTACGTTCTTTAAAATCTCCCACCTTCAACCTAAAAAAAGGAGATTGGTAGGTCATATATGTTTTTAACTGCTGAAACTTCTGATACATTTTAATTTTAGCGTCCGTAACCTTATTCCGGTTGTTGGAACTCATCACTAATATTCTGAACCCCGGAGCAGAGCGCCGGGCGCTGCGGGTAGTTAATTCATTTATTTCAATTTGTTTATTAACCAATAGATCGATACGGGGATCTTTGGTGACCCGCACGGTCATACTGTCCTGAGAAATGCATGGTGTACCCGTCCACAGTAAAAAAGAACAAAGAAAAATTAATTTACTCATGCGACTGTTTTACAATGGCTACACCTGCGCTGCATCCGATGCGGCTGGCTCCGGCTTCTATCAGCTGCCTGGCAAATTCAAATGTTTTAATGCCTCCGGAAGCTTTTATCTGTACACGAGATGGTAAATTTGCCCTCATCAGTTGCACAGCTTTGATCGTAGCGCCAGTTTCAGCATATCCGGTAGAGGTTTTAACAAAATCTACTCCTGCACTGCCATATATTTTACAACAATGGATCAGCTCTTCCTCCGTGAGTATGCCGGATTCAACGATCACTTTAATGATCCTTCCGCTGCTATGTATCGGTTCCATCAGCAATTCTATTTCAGATTCCAGATAATTCCAGGAACCGCTTTTTAAGGCAGCAAGGTTAATCACTACATCTATCTCCTGTGCTCCATCTTTTATAGCCTGCTGCACTTCAGCCAGTTTAGCGAGCGCAACGGAATATCCAAATGGAAAACCTGCTACCGTGGCCACTTTCACACTGCTGCCTTTTAAACTGGCTGCTGCTGTCCGTACATAGGGAGGAGGAATACACACTGCTGCGAACTGGTATTCCTTAGCCTCACTGCACAATATTTTTATATCGGAAGGAGCAGTAGTGGATTTCAATAGGGTGTGATCAATGTAAGCAGCGACATTCATGCTTTATACCGTTTCTTTTCCGTGGCAGTTCTTGAATTTTTTCCCGCTTCCGCAAGGGCACAGATCATTTCTTCCCACTTTAGGTGCTACTTTAACCGGAGCTTGTTTCACATTGGAAGAAGGATCATAATAATCATTTTCATTTGCAGCATAATCTTCTCCTCTTGCTTCAATGGCTTCTTTATTTGCCTGCATTTTACTCATATCTGTTTTCTGTTCTCTGCCTTCGCGTATCTGATCGCTGTTGCGTTGTTCAACGGGAATACTGCTATGGCTCAGAAAACTAACAATCTCCCTGTTCACCTCACCATCCATATTTTTGAACAGATCAAACGCTGTAATCTTATAGATGACCAGAGGATCTTTTTGTTCGAGGTAAGCGGTCTGTACACTTTGTTTCAGATCGTCCATCGCACGCAGATGTTCTTTCCACGAGTCGTCAATAATAGAAAGCGTGATCTGCCTTTCAAGGGCACTGCTCAACTCCCTGCCCTCACTTTCGATTGTTTTTTGAAGATTGGATAAAACCTGTATTCCTTTTTTGCCATCGGTAAAAGGCACCACTACATTTTCAATGTGTGCGCCCTGCTGCTGCCGGATATTGGTAAATACCGGTACCGCCTGTCTCTCCAGTTCTTTCTTTTTCTGCTCGTACCTGCCTATGGATTCTTCATATAATCTATTGGCAAGTTCATTGGGATTACCTTTTGTAAATTCAGCAGTGGCAATAGTGCTGTCGATTCCAAAATTAACAATGGCTGCCAGTTTAAATCCTTCGTAATCCTGTTGCTCCTGAAATGAACTCACCAAACCCTCAGCCACTCCGTAGAAAGCATTATCAAGATCAAGCGCTATGCGCTCGCCAAATAAGGCATGGCTTCTTTTCTTATACACCACGTTGCGCTGCTTGTTCATCACGTCATCATATTCCAGTAGCCGCTTTCTGATCCCAAAATTATTCTCTTCCACTTTTTTCTGCGCTCTTTCTATACTCTTGGTCACCATACTGTGCTGGATCACTTCTCCTTCCTTGTATCCAAACCGATCCATGATGGAGGCAATCCGTTCACTGCCAAATAAACGCATCAGGTCATCTTCCAGTGAAACATAAAACTGAGTGGTACCCGGATCACCCTGGCGACCTGAACGTCCGCGCAACTGTCTGTCTACCCTCCGGCTTTCATGTCTTTCCGTACCTATAATAGCAAGACCGCCTGCATCTTTTACCCCAGGTCCGAGTTTAATATCCGTACCACGTCCGGCCATGTTGGTGGCAATAGTTACCGCTCCGGCTAAACCAGCTTCCGCCACTACCTGCGCTTCCCGTGAATGCTGTTTTGCATTCAGTACATTGTGCGGGATCTTTTTCCCCTGCAGCATTTTGCTGAGTAACTCACTTACCTCAACAGATGTGGTACCCACCAGCACCGGCCTTCCGGCATTGCGTAGACTTTCTATCTCTTCAATGGCCGCCTTATATTTTTCTCTCTTGGTTTTATACACCAGATCCTGATGGTCTTTACGGATTGCCTGAACGTTTGTCGGAACCGTTACCACATCCAGTTTATAAATATCCCACAGTTCACCAGCCTCTGTTTCTGCAGTACCCGTCATACCGGACAACTTGTGGTACATACGGAAATAATTCTGCAGCGTAATCGTTGCATAGGTCTGGGTCGCTGCTTCTATTTTTACATTTTCTTTTGCTTCAATAGCCTGATGCAACCCATCACTGTATCTTCTTCCGTCGAGGATACGCCCGGTCTGTTCATCTACGATCTTTACAGAACCTTCCATCACTACATATTCGATATCCTTATCAAATAAAGTATATGCTTTTAATAATTGCTGAACAGTATGTATACGATCGGCCTTTATAGAATAATCATTTAATAATAATTCTTTCTGCTGAAGTTTTTCTTCCGCAGAGATATCCTGCTTTTCAATTTCTGCCAGCTGTACTCCAATATCAGGCAGTAAAAAGAATTCCGGATCTTCTCCTGATTTCGTAATTGCCTGGATTCCTTTATCTGTTAATTCAACCGAATTATTTTTTTCATCGATGTGAAAAAATAATTCTTCATCCACCTTTGGCATTTCTTTTTGCTGATCGGCGAGGTAATAATTTTCAGACTTCTGCAATTTTACTCTCACGCCGGGTTCACTGAGAAATTTTATCAGCGCACTATTTTTCGGGAGACCGCGATGGGCGCGCATTAATCCCAGGCCTCCGTTTTTCGGATCGTCTTCCCCGTCAGCAAATTGTTTTTTTGCTTCGTTGAGGTATTTATTGATCACCTGCTTTTGCATTTCCACGAGCTTGTCCACCCGGGGTTTCAATAAATGATATTGCTGCTCATCTCCTTTGGGGACAGGCCCGGAAATAATCAATGGCGTACGGGCATCATCAATCAGTACGCTATCCACTTCATCCACCATCGCATAATGATGCTTACGCTGTACCATCTCCTCCGGACTGTGCACCATATTATCCCTCAGATAATCAAAACCAAATTCGTTATTTGTCCCGTACGTGATGTCTGCAGCATAGGCTTTTCGTCTTTCATTGCTGTTTGGCTGGTGGCGGTCGATACAGTCTACAGTAAGTCCCAGCCATTCGTAAATAGTTCCGTTCCATTCCGAATCCCTGCGCGCGAGGTAATCGTTTACAGTTACAATATGCACCCCTTCACTGCACAGCGCATTTAAATAGGCGGCAAGTGTGGATACAAGCGTTTTACCTTCTCCGGTAGCCATTTCGGCGATCTTGCCATGATGAAGAACGGCACCACCTAACAACTGTACATCATAATGAAGCATGTTCCAGGTAATCAGGCTGCCTCCGGCATTCCAGCTGTTCCTGAAAATAGAAGTATCGCCTTCTATTTTAATATAGTCTTTTTTAATGCTTAGCTCACGGTCAAGTGGAGTAGCAGAAGAAACAAGTTCGGTGTTGTCTTTAAAACGGTGTGCAGTTTCTTTAACTACAGCAAATACTTCCGGGAGAAGTTCATTCAGGACTACTTCTATCTGCACATCCCGGTCTTTTTTTAATTTATCGACCTGTTGGTAAAGGGTATCTTTTTCGTTGATATCTGAAGAAGGCAGGTCTTCGGCATTTTTTGAAAATTCACTGATCTGAAGATCGATCTCCAGGAGATGCTGCGTGATGCGTTGTCTGAATTCGACTGTTTTGCTGCGAAGTTCATCATTGGATAATGTCTGGTAAGCAGCATAATGCTGATTAATTAAACCTACTAGCGGCTCGATGGATTTGATGTCTTTTTCAGACTTACTGCCACCGAACATCTTTGATAAAAAACCTAACATATCTGGGATCTGATTTATTTAATAATGATGTTATTCAAATTTAATGCTAAGTCAAAAGACTAGCCATTCTGACAGGGATGCGAAGGTAAGGCTTCTTGCCGGGTAAACAGCTTACCATAGCGCGGAACAGATAGCAGGATAAAGATAAAGAAGTATTCATTTTATGGGGGCTAAAGCCGGCTGACCCGCAGAAAGACACTGCTCTGAGATCACTTCAGGCAAGTGAATCACTCATCCTATATGACTTTGCTTCAGATCTGTTTCCAGCATGTTAATAATTTGGCAGTTTAGTAAAAATATTAGTATTTTTATGGCTAAATTTATTAGTGTATGTCAGTTGCAGGTAAAAATCTGAAATATCTGAGAAAACTAAGAGGCTGGACCCAAGAAGAATTTGCCGTGAAAGTGCAGATAAAAAGATCCTTGCTTGGCGCTTATGAGGAAGAGCGTGCCGAACCCAGGCTGGAAGTGCTCGAAATAGTGGGAGATATTTTTAGGCTAACACTTGATGAACTGCTACTTACCGAGCTGGGCGAAAATAAAGGCAACTACCTGGCCCGCCGGAGAGCGCAGAAACTGGCGGCCGGAACGAATGAAATTTCTTTTGTGCCGGTCAAAGCTGCAGCCGGTTACCTCGCTGGTCATGCAGATCCGGAATACATTGATGAATTAAACACCTTTACACTTCCGATGTTGTCTGCAGGTAATTATCGTGCTTTTGAAATTGTTGGGGACTCTATGCTGCCTACGCCAAGCGGATCCATTATAATAGGGGAGATCACATCGAGCCT
>JAYUXA010000112.1:0-3792 GCA_043753245.1 Chitinophagaceae bacterium | reverse complement strand
TATTCATGGTGATGTCCGGACTTATAATGTTCCTGGAGCAGGTCTCCGCCGTAATCGTGCAACAGATCCCTAACCACGGTGTGTACATGATTTGCATTAGTCTGGGTATTATCGTACTCGATGATGAGGGTAGGTCCCTGAATCCGGTAATAGTGCGGTTTACCAATTCCAGGGTCCGTAAACCCTGCCCATGCAAACCGGAGATGGTCTAACCCTGCCTCCTGAATTTCTTTAAGCATAGTATCTGCAAATTTTTTCTTGTACCGGTAGACGTATAGTCCAATAAGTTTTAATAATTTCTGTTGTTGTGTGTTGGATAGCTCTGCATACGTTATGCCTCCGGGATGTACGATCATCGCCTTCCTGTTGATATAGGTGATGATATCCGCTGGTGCCGTAGTGTCTACGATTGCTTTTTTTAATTGTTCCGGGCTAAGATGATGCAGAAATTCAAAAGCCCATGTTTTTTCTTCTTTTAATACTTCCCGTCCTTTGAGCGGGCCGTCCTGAACAACGGCAGGGTTGGCTCCTAAAAATCCGGGAGTGCCGGATACTAATTTGTTATCACTCACCGAAAAATTAAACGAAACATGGTGTCCTTCAAACCTCCATCCCCAGATAGTGCTGTCTGCCGGAATACCAAATATCGCGAGATAATATTTTCCGGGATCCCGGAAATGATCTTCCGGCTTTCTGTGTTCCAGTTCTTTTAATATCGTTTCCAGCTGAATGATCTCTTTAACTTTCTTTACAGTGGTTTTGCTAAGGCTGCTTTTGATCAGGTCAAATGCTGCAGTCTGCTGTTGCTGGGTCATTTCATCTAACGGCAGACCTTTACGGTCATTTATAGGAAAATAATGAAAATTAAAGCGCTCGTCACTATGAAAAGGATAAAGCGCTTTCAGGCGTTGGGAGCTGTCCAGCATACTGATCAGTGTAGTTGCTGCAGGCAGCATTTGCTGGGCTTCGGTGGCAAGCGCAGAAATACCAAACAGAAATAGAATAAATATCTTTTGCATTTGTATCCCGTATTTTATAGTGTGGATACAAGATACTTAACTTGAATGTATTATTCGAGAACGTACTCACCGGGAGCACTGATTTCTGAACCGGCAGCAGATTTTCCCGTGCTATCGGTCTTATATAATTTTAATCCCCCGAATGTTTTTACCGCAATATTATTGCCTGAACCAATAGTCAGCTGCCAGGATTTTCCATGGCGTATGATCGTTGCATCAAATACTTCGGAAGAGCGTAATTGTAGTGGAACGAGGGTTAGTTTGGTAGCGTCCGTAGCAGTAACCTCACTCAGCTCATCTGCCGATGTTTTGACTGCCATTATTCTGGCCACCGCGGAAACAGCTGTATTTTTATCTGTCAGCAGAAAAGCAGAATCGGCAAATAGAATAGTTTCACGGGTACCGGGTGCAATTACCAGTACAGCCCCCTCCGGAGTTACCGTAAAAGTCCTTTCAGTAGTTTCTCTGTTGTTTATCTTCGGTTCGATCACTGCAATAAAATTTGCCTGCGAGCCTTTTGCAGATGCCGCAAGGGTGTAGCCCTGAGTCTTCGGCAGATCAAGTTTTGCACTGAAAGGATCTCTTTTACTCAAAGGAGTTTCGGGCCACAACAACTTCACTTTTACCTTTCCGTCTTTTCCTTCAATATCAATTGTATTGTTACGGACCACAGATTGGGGTGGTATTTGCAGAAGCCATTCTACCATGCCCTCTCCTTTAAGGGTAAGGTCATCTTTAACAATAATATATTCACCCCGTTTGTGAAAAATCTTCCTGCGCACATTGGTGGCTCCATTGTATGCCGCCGTAAGATCGCATTCGGCGGTCATCGTATTTTCAAATGAAGTATAGTGGTCTATTGTACCACGGGCATCGGCATTATGCCGTTGTTGTTGCTGATCAATGATCAGTGTATTATTGGCTTCTGTAGAATTGGATAAATATTGCCAGCGTCCATTGTTTCTGTCATAGAAATCTCCATTTACCTTTCCGCCTCCATACCCGGGCATTGGAAGCAGCCAGTCTCTGCCAAGTACCAATGCGAACGATCCGGCGTCCAGATGGGAATGTAACGTATTGGTGTATCCGGATTTAAAGGAAAAAATATAATCATCTTTTTTCCATCCGCTTCTGGAATTGAACATATCGGATACGGTTGCATGATAATCGAGGTTGACAGGAGCGGATTCTTCTACTGTCGGCAGGCTCCATAGCCAGGCCCATGCTTTAACATCCTGACCTCCGGATAAACCGTTACTCATATTAGAGGCAATATATCGCGCTTGTCCATCATTATTCTGCGAGGAAAGGCGCAATAAATAATGTATTGGTCCGGCATAATCATGCGGATCGGAATCGCCCCAGCAAATAATCGCATCCAGGCCCGGAGTAGAATTATTGATCCGGTAAGTAGCAGCATTTTTTAAAAACGGAGAATTATACAGGTCATAAGAGGGGATGATGCCATTGGTGCCTTCAATGAACTGAAGAATAAACGATACGGTAGCAGAAAAGTAAGCGGTTCCCTCTGCACAACTGCCATCCGCATACGAATGTTTGATGACCTGTTGAAAATTTAACCAGGAGGCGGCAAGCCATTCGGAGGCTTCCGGTATATCATTAATAAAAGCAACACCGCAGAATGCAGCTCCATTTACGGGTACCTGGTTGTGGTTGGCCAGATAATAACCCGCCCACCAGGCTTTGCCGGGGCCGCCATAAATATGCTGGCAGAGTGTATTCATACGCGTGCGCACCGTATCGATAATCATCCTTCGCTCATCCTCTTTCCAGAGATCAGGATACCAGTTCCACGCCAGGGCTATGCTTCGTGAAATATGCCCTGCAGCAAGGTCTGCGTTTGGAATCGCTGCCCCCCAGGTAGTGAATTTGCACATGATCAGTACGAGGTCATGAAGCCGTTGTTTGTATGCTGCTTTGTCGCTTGCTCTGGCAGCAACGGTCATCAATACGGTCTGGTCGCCCCACCAGCGCTGCCACTCTTCGTTGTCAGCCACCGCCTGGGTTTTGCCGGCACTCATTGCCTGTGCAGGCGTATAATATAGCGGCAGAGGTTTGGTTAGGCTCAGCTCCGCTTCCTTAAGCATTTGGGCAAACAATAATTTGGTTTCCGGATCGGAACTGGCCAATAGTGATTTTAATTTTGCAGCACCATTCGGACCAAGCCCCATTAATATATTTTTTCCGGAGTAATTTTTTTTCCATTGCACTTCTTCCTGCTTAGCCAGCAGCTGCGCATCGGCAGCCGACACGGCAGGCCATTTGTCTATCATTCTGGGCCGGAACACCGTATCTGAATGTGCCGCAGCGATCATTGCCTGATTTACATCTGGTTTACTGGTTTCCCTGGTAGTAAAAAAAACAATTACTCCTGCTGCAAGAATTGAAAGCATCCGGTACATATCGCTAAAGTTACCTGACCTATCATCATTTGGGCGAGAATAAATGTTAAATAGTCAACTGTCAACAGTTGTAAATTTGCTTCCATGGCAAGGACACTGTTTGCAGAGAAGATCTTTACCGGTGATGGCGTTCTGGATAATCAGGTGATCCGCGTTACCAATGGGATGATCGACTCGATCGAACCTGGTTTTGATGGGGATAGTAAAACGGAATATTTATCGGCTGGTTTTTTTGATATTCATATTAATGGGGGGGAGCAATATTATCTTTCCAAAACGCCCTCTGTAGAAGCGGTTGAGGATATTGCCTGTTCCTGCAGCGATTTGGGAACTGCATATACCTTACCGAC
>JAYUXA010000111.1:0-3793 GCA_043753245.1 Chitinophagaceae bacterium | reverse complement strand
CACTGCTATTCTGATCTTCATTGAAAATGGATGCCAGCAAAGAAATGTGTTCATCTCCACCATTGTAATCATAAGGTGCACTGATGGAGTTGGGAACTCCTACATAATTATTGTGGTCCACAGTTGCTGCAGCAACATCCCCGGCAACCGGTGCCACCAGTACGGGCAGTCTCGGATCATCTCTTTGTAGTAAGAAGTCTACCAGTTCTTTGCTTGGTTTCCTTTTGTTGAATTCACCAAAATCACCTCCACCGGCATTCGTTGGCCCACCTGCCCATTTAAAGTCATTGCTTCCTCCGAGATAAGGTATTTCTGCATCGTCCTCATTGGATTCAAATACCGGATATTTGGCTTTGTCATTTACTATTTCCTGCATATCTGCAAATGCAGAAGTGTGCGTTTTCGAAGCACGCATCAGCAATCGCAACCGTAAAGAATTAGCAAATTTTCTCCATTTGGTAGCATCCCCGTGATACAATACATCATTTGCTTCATTGATCGGATTAGCGGATACGGCTAATGTATCGTTCGCCTCTTTTAATTGTCTGAGCAGGTCCGGGTATATGGATTCCTGCAAGTCGTATTTCGGATGGATGTTCTGTTTTGTTTTAGAAAGCAAGGCTTCGCTATAAGGAATATCCCCGTACAGATCGGTGATATACGCAAAATTAAAAACATTCATAATTTTTGCAACAGCAGCATACTGGTCCTGGCGATTTGCATCTGCCAGGTCGTGGAATTCTTTATTGTTAGACAGTCTGAGATAATGCTGGTCCCAGCTCCCTGGTCCCCATCCGAATTTATCATTGCCTTCATTTCGCACCATGGTGATGTATCTTCCTGCAGAAGCAGGCTCACCCTGATAGGCCTGATGCTGGTACGCATAGGCGGTTTTAATAATGATATTCGTCATGAATAAATAGGTACCTCTGGTGGTTTCTGCATTGTTTGGATTGGTATTTATTTCATCGAAATTTTTGGTGCAGGAAACGGCCACCAGGCAGCATGTGGCAAGGCAAAAGAAAGTCCTGAAAAAAGTATGGCCGGCAATGCCCTTTTTATCTGTACTTAAAGGAGAAGCATTTTTATATATAAATCGCATAACGGATTTTTTAAGATTTTAGAAGTTGATGCCTAATTTAAATCCATAAGAACGTGTGTTGGGCAACGACCAGCTTCCCACTCCCTGGTAAAAAGAACCGTCCTGAATAGCCATAGACGTTTCGGGGTCGTACCCTGCATCAGCAGCGGTCCAGCTGTATAAATTACGGGCGATAAAGCCAATGGTAACGGAGGACACCGGAATGTTTTTTAATGTTTTTTTGGTGAATGTATAATCGAGCGTTAGTTCACGCAATTTTACATAGGAAGCACTATAAGTGGTTCTTTGAGGAAAATCATAATAATAACTTCCATAATACGCTTCAGGGTCCATCACTACCGTGTTTTTGACAAAATTACCGTCCCCGTCCTGCTGATATCCGGGAGAAATTTGTCCATCGGTTCGCTGACGCGCCTGATCATCTACCCAGCTTAATCCTCCGGTCTTGGGATCCCTGCCGGGCACGGTAACACTGGTGCGTCCGTCAGATAGAAGATTCTTTGCTACATAAGAATGAAATTGTCCACCTTGTCTCCAATCGAGCAAAGCACCAAACGCAAACCCTTTATAAGAAAAATTATTCGTGAACCCGATCATAAAATCAGGATTGTAGTTACCGATCTTTGCATAATCATTTACGCGTTCGTATTCTCCGGCATCGTTTAGCCAGGGTTGGCCTTTATAGGGTCCGTCAGGTACCGTTCTCCAGGTACGTGCATACATGTCTCCCATTTCAGTTCCTTCACTTACATAGAAGGCCATGCCTTCGGATTCACCTAATGGCAACTGTGTTACCCCGTCCGTTAGTTTGATCACCTTATTGCGGTTGCGGCTGTAATTCACAGAGAAGTTCCATTTAAAATTTCTGTCTACCGGGGTGGCCCTCAGCGTCACTTCAATACCTCTGTTCTGAAGCTCTCCCGCATTAATTAATTTATTGGTGTACCCTGATGGGGCAGCAGTGGGTATGCTGATGATCTGGTTGCGGCTGTCCGTATTATACCAGGTTAGATCCAGGCCGATCCTATTCGATAAAAAGCGCAGGTCCATACCAAATTCAGTGCTGGTGCTGATTTCAGGTTTTAATACATTATTTTTCAAAGAACTGCTGATGCTGGCCATATTTACCTGGTACCATTCGGAAATATCCAGTGTATTGTAAAGACTGTAAGGTCCAACATCATTACCTACCTGCGACCAGTTGGCCCGGAGTTTCGCAAAGGACAATACCTTTGATTTAATAGCAAACATATCCGATACAACGGCGCTGACGGAAGCAGATGGATAAAAGTAGGAGTTGTTCGCCGGAGGCAGGGTGCTCGACCAGTCGTTTCGTGCCGTCAGATCAAGGAATAAATAATTTTTATAGGCTACTTGTCCAAGACCATACAAACTGTTGATGCGTCTTTCTGAAATACTGCTTCCGGAATGTGATTGAACCGTTCCCGCAACGGCATTGCCAATAGTATATAAGCCCGGAATTACCAGTGCGTTGGTGGCAAGGGTAGTTCCATTACTTTTCTGATCCAGGCGGTTTCCTCCACCTGCAATGGAAAAGAACAAGTCTTTGGTGACGTTCTTTTTATAGGTCAGCAGAAAGTCGGTATTCTGTTCTTTAAAATAACTTTTAGAAAAAGAGTAGGCGCCGGTTGGACTGCCGTCCGCACTGAAGGCTCTTTTACTTTCTCTGTCTTCATTATACGTGTCTAATCCTGTTCTTGCCATTAAACTCAGGTCCCTGGTAATATCGATCATCACCTGCACATTACCTGTCAGACGCGTTCTTTGAAAGGCATTGGTTAATTGATACGCTATAAAGAAAGGATTGTTAACATCACCCGGTACATGGGAATATTGCTGCAATCCTTCCTGGCCTGGGAGCCAATACGTTCTGAGTTTTTCAATATCTACATTAGGTGTCAGCGTGTACACTACATTGTTTACGCTTCCCCGGTTAAATGTAGGTCTGTTCTTGCCTCCATTCTGGGTGAATGCAATATTTGTATTGACTCTTATTTTAGAATTCAGCGCATAGCCTGCGGCCAGCGTAAGATTGTTCCTGTCCAGTCCTGTATTCGGAACAATACCCTTATTCTTCATATTGGTATAAGAAAGCCGAAAGCTCGCATCCTTATTGGACCCGGTTACCGCTACATTATTAATATAGGTAGCACCTGTCTGAAAAAAGTCTTTTACTCTGTTAGGATAGGCTACCCATGGTGTAGGCACCAGGTCTCCATTGGCATCTGTTGGGCTGTTCCACTGTATCCTTTTGCTACCATCGTTCAACCGCGGACCCCAGGTGGCATCCGAGGTAGTTTCATCGGTATCGGGACGATCACCTGCACCAAATACATTTTGAAACTCTGGGAACTGCCAGGCTTTATCGAACATAGCAGTGGAATTTACACTAACCCCGAGGCCTCTGCGCGATTCCGCTCCTGTTTTGGTAGTGATCAGAATAACACCGTTACCCGCGCGGCTTCCATATAATGCGGAGGCACTTGCCCCTTTTAAGATCGATATGGAAGCGATATCATCCGGATTGATGTCTGAAATGGGATTTCCATAATCTACCACCCCGCCATTGTCGAGCGGTTTTCTGGAATTGCCCTGCACCGAATTGTTTACCGGTATTCCATCCAGAACAATGAGCGGCTGATTGTCTCCATACAGGGACCGTTGTCCGCG
>JAYUXA010000110.1:0-8009 GCA_043753245.1 Chitinophagaceae bacterium | reverse complement strand
TTATAATGGAGGAGATAAATATATGGGGAATGTTTTCAGGCAGTTTACTTTCTATATCCGCTTTAAGTTCGTCATCCAGCATATCGCTTTTACTGATGGCAATAATAAACTGCTTGTGCAATAATTCTTCATTGTATTTAGCGAGTTCATTCACTAATATTTCAAATTCTTTTTTATGATCATCGCTGTCGGCAGGAATTAAAAATAACAGAACCGGATTGCGTTCGATATGGCGTAAAAACCGGTGCCCCAGCCCCTTCCCTTCTGCTGCACCTTCAATGATGCCCGGCAGATCGGCAATACAGAAACTTTTCCCGTCTCTGTAATCAACAATTCCTAATTGTGGTATCAGTGTGGTAAACGCATAATCAGCAATTTTTGGCTTTGCAGCCGTCACCACGGATAACAAAGTAGATTTGCCGGCATTCGGAAAGCCCACCAGTCCTACATCTGCAAGTACCTTCAACTCCATGATCTTCCACCCTTCTACTCCCGGCTCGCCTGGCTGGGCATACTCCGGAGCCTGGTTAGTGGCACTGGCAAATTTGGCGTTCCCCTGCCCGCCGCGGCCACCTTTCAGCAAAATCACTTCCTGGCCGTTTTCCAGTATCTCCGCTTCCTGATTTCCTGTTTCTTCATCCCTGGCTATTGTTCCTAATGGCACCTGGATAATAATATCCTCGCCGCTTCTTCCGGAAGAATTGTTTCCAGTACCTACATCCCCGTCATCGGCGTGCACATTTTTATAATACCTGAGGTGTAATAAGGTCCAGAGATTGGCATTCCCCCTTAGAATAATATGTCCCCCCCGGCCGCCATCGCCCCCATCGGGGCCTGCCATAGCGGTATATTTAGTACGCATAAAATGCCTGCTTCCCGCTCCACCATGCCCGCTCCGGCAAAAAACTCTTATATAATCTATGAAATTCGACTTCTCCATCAGAGCTGCAATTTACTTCCATTCCGGCTCTCACCGGCAAGTTTGTATGTCTACTGATTCCTTAACCCTTCCACCAGGATCACGATCATATTCTGTTCGAGCAATTCACCGGAGATTTTTTCTTTACTCCGGTGCCAGGATTCAATACCGCTCACCGCATGCAGCAGAATGAGCACTGCTGTAGGAGCATCGATCTTTTTAATTTCTTCCTTCTGAATACCCTCTTCAATAATAGCGGCAATACGCTGCCGGTGAGTTCTTCGCTGATTCTTAAAATTAGAGAGATATGGATCACTCAGATGTTTCCATTCACGGTCGCTCACATAAACCTCCTCATAATTGTGAATCATCTGCCGTATATGAAAGCGGAGCACCGCTTCTATCTTTCCGATCGCGTTCATATCAGCGGCAATGATCTCTTCCAGTTGAGCAGTAAAACTATTGGCAATCTTAAAACAGATCTCCTGAAGGAGTTCGGCTTTTGAGTTGATATGATTGTAGAGACTGGCTGCTTCCACGCCAACATTTTCTGCAAGATCGCGCATGGAAGTGGCATTAAAACCGTGCTTCCTGAACAGGTGTGCTGCTTTTTCAAGAATTACTTCTTTCCGTGGGCTTATTTTTTTGTTTTTCGTTGCTGCCATAACACTTGTCAGTCAAATATACCAACTCTGTATGCTTAGCAAAAATTGCTTTAGGTTTGCAAACCACACACAGTATTTAAACCCGGAAAATTCAGTTATGTCATTAATAGTTGTTGGTACCATGGCGTTCGATGCCATTGAAACTCCTTTTGGAAAGATAGATAAGATCATTGGAGGATCCGCTACTTATGTAACCTACACCGCATCCAATTTTATCAGGCCTATACAACAGGTATCCATAATAGGCGATGACTTTCCCACTGAAGAATTGGCCGAACTTACCAAACGCGGTGTTGATTTTTCAGGAGTGGAGACGGTTAAGGGTAAAAAATCATTCTTCTGGAGTGGAAAGTATCACCTGGATATGAACACCAGGGATACGCTGGTGACCGACCTCAATGTGCTGGCCGATTTCAATCCCGTTATTCCTGAAAGTTATCAGGGCTCGGAGTTCCTGATGCTGGGCAACCTTGATCCTGCAACTCAGATCAATGTAATTGATCAGCTAAGGGTTCGTCCAAAACTGATCGTGATGGATACGATGAATTTCTGGATGGAAATAGCCATGCCGAATTTACGGAAAGTATTAAAAAAAGTGGATGTGCTGATGGTGAACGACAGCGAAGCACGGCAGTTAAGCGGCGAATATTCACTGGTCAGAGGTGCAAAAATGATTTTGAAAATGGGACCAAAATACCTCATCATCAAAAAAGGAGAGCACGGTGCTTTATTGTTCCATGCCGACCAGGTGTTCTTTGCGCCAGCGCTGCCACTGGAAGAGGTTTTTGATCCCACAGGAGCGGGAGATACCTTTGCCGGAGGTTTTATCGGTCATATCGCCCGTACGAAAGACATCTCTTTCGAGAACATGAAGACCGCTATTATCGTAGGTTCGGCAATGGCGTCTTTTTGCGTAGAAAAGTTTGGCCCGGAAAGATTAAAAACCCTGAACAAAGAAGATATAGACCTGCGCATACGTCAGTTCGTGGATCTGGTGAATTTTGATATTCAACTGGTATAAAAAAAATAACACCATTCTTTTACATTTTACATCTGCAGCGGGAAATAATAAAGAAAATCCCACCCGAACTGTATTAAATCTCAACAGGATCCCTTGCGTGAAATACCTTAAATTTGAACTATAAAATTTAATCATTGATAGCGATAGACAATGTGCTGGTGAGTGACAGTGTGGTAGAAGCACAATTTGTGTGCGATCTGATGAAATGCAAAGGCGGTTGCTGCGAAGATGGCGATGCCGGTGCTCCCCTTGAAAAAGAAGAGTTGCATGCCCTGAATGAAATATATGAAACGATCAAACCCTATCTGACGAAGGAAGGTATCCGCTGGATAGAAAAACACGGAAGATATCTTTACGACCGCGACTTTGGATGGGTTACTCCAACGATAGAAGGCCAAATGTGCGTTTATGGATTCCGGGATCAGTACGGGATTATTAAATGCGGCATTGAACAGGCTTACAGGGATGGCAAAATAGAATTTAAAAAACCTATCAGCTGTCATTTATATCCGCTTATTGCCCACAAAGGTAAAAAGGGTGATTTCGACAGACTTAATTATGAGCCCCGCGAAACACTTTGTAACCCGGCATGTGTACAGGGAAAAAAACTTAAAGTTCCGGTATACGAATTTTTAAAAGAACCCATTACCCGTTTGTATGGAGAAGCATTTTTTGGCGCTCTTGAAAAAATTGCGGCCGATCATGTACCTGAAAAAAAATTATCCGCTAAATAATTAAAGGTGACCCAGACATCTTCCAGTTTTATTGCAAAAAGCACTATTAAAACGGCCGACCTTAATCACCGGTTTAAGATCAATTTTAATATCTCCCGGTATAATAATTCAGTGCCGCTTGGCAAGCAGCAGTTTACCAACGTGCATCTTGCCAGGGAAAGAGCAAAAAATATTAAATGGAGGGCACTCGAATCACTCGATCAGTACCTCGAAGCCTTTGAATCCGGCTTCACCGCACGGGGCGGCAAAGTCATTTGGGCAGAAACCGTTCAGGATGCACTCGATGCCATCCTTAAGATCTGCGAAAGCAGGCAGTGCAAAACCCTGGTTAAAAGCAAGAGCATGGTGACCGAAGAAATTCACCTGAATAAATTCCTTGAAAAAAATAATATTGAAAGCATAGAGACAGATCTAGGTGAATATATCCAGCAACTTGATGGAGAAGCACCTTATCATATCGTTACCCCTGCCATGCACAAAAGCAAGGAAGATGTAGCCAGATTATTTTACGAAAAACTCGATTGCCCTCCCGGACTTTCACCAGAACAATTAACGCTGGTGGCACGCGAAAAACTACGCGAAAAATACACCCAGGCAGAAGTTGGAGTAACAGGAGCTAATTTTATTATTGCAGATACCGGCAGCATCGCTATCACTGAAAACGAAGGTAACGCACGACTTAGCTGTGCATTTCCAAAAACGCATATCGTTATAACGGGCATAGAAAAAGTAATTCCTTCCTTAACCGATCTTGCGCTGTTCTGGCCTTTGCTGGCAACTTACGGAACCGGCCAGATGATGACTGTTTACAACAGCATCGTCAGCGGACCAAGACAACCAGGAGAGAAAGACGGTCCCGAAGAAATGTATGTGATCTTACTGGACAATGGCCGAACGAAGATTCTGGCCAACGAAAAAGCAAGGGAGAGCCTGTACTGTATACGGTGCGGAGCCTGCCTGAATGCCTGCCCGGTATACAAAAATATTGGCGGTCATGCGTACGGAACTACCTACAGCGGTCCGATAGGCTCCGTGATCACGCCCCAGATGGAAGGTATCAATGAATGGAAACACCTCAGTTATGCCTCATCACTTTGCGGCAACTGTACAGAAGTCTGTGCTGTAAAAATAAATCTCCATGAACTTCTGCTGGAGAACAGAAGTGAAGCGGTAAAGACCGGCGCTTCCGGATGGCAGGAAAAAATAGCTTGGAAGATCTGGAAACAAGCCAGCCTGCACAGAAAATTAATGAATAGCGGCAACCAGAAAATAAAAAACTGGGTGGTCAATAAATTATTTACCGGATGGACCAAACACAGGGCCGATCTTCAGTTTCCGGAAAAAACATTTAATGAATTGTGGAAAGAGAAGAATAATTAATTTTAGGCATGAAGTTATCCCACCTGTCTGAAACATTAATAGGATCAGAAATCGTTAAGCTTGGAGGTGATATCCGCGAAAAAATAAAGCAGGGCCAAAAAATTTATAATTTTACTGTCGGAGATTTTGATCCTGCCATTTTCCCAATACCAAAAGAGCTCGAGGACGAAATCATTCAGGCATACCGTGATCATTATACAAACTATCCTGCAGCTGAAGGAAATCCCGATCTGCGGGAGGCTCTTTCTATCTTTATTCATCAGCGCCAGCACCTGGATTACTCACCTGCAGAATTTTTAGTTGCCGCCGGAGGAAGGCCTTTAATTTATGCTGCTTACCGGGCCATTTGCGATGCAGGCGATAAAGTAATATATGCAGTTCCCTCCTGGAACAACAATCACTATTCGCATTTTGTGGGGGCTGAACATGTGGTAATTGAAGCTACCGCAGAAAATAAATTCATGCCTGCCGCCGCAGATATCCGGCCTCATCTGAAAGGTGCTACACTTCTTTCTCTTTGCTCACCACAGAACCCTACCGGTACTACTTTTACCAAAGAAGCGTTGCAGGCAATAGCCGATATGGTAGTGGAAGAAAATGCTTCCAGAAAAAATCAAGAGAAAAAATTATACCTGCTTTACGATCAGATGTACTGGCATCTGACTTTTGGTAAGATCGTCCATTACAATCCGGTGTCACTCAACCCGCTAATAAAACCGTATACTATTTTCATTGATGCAATAAGTAAAGTATTCGCAGCAACAGGTGTGCGTGTGGGCTGGTCAATGGGACCCGAACCGGTGATCTCAAAAATGAAAGCTATCCTTACGCATATCGGCGCATGGGCACCTATGGCAGAACAAAAAGCAGTAGCTAAATTCCTGCTGCAGGATACAAACGTAGACCGGTACCTTTCTGTTTTCAAGGCAGAGATAGAATTACGCCTGAGAACGATTTACGAACGCATTACGGACCTTAAACGGGAAGGTCTGCCTGTTGATGCAATCGAACCCGAGGGCGCTATTTACCTTACTATTAAGATAGATCTTGCAGGAAAGAAAACCCTGGCAGGAAAACAGTTCACTAACCAGTCGGAGGTAACACAATATTTGCTGGACGAAGCAAAATTAGCGATAGTACCTTTTTATGCATTCGGTGCATCAGATAACTCGGCGTGGTACAGACTAAGTGTAGGAACCTGCAGAAAAGAAAATATAAGTGAAGTGACCGACCATCTCCGGAACGCACTGCTTAAAATCCAGCCATAGAAATAAATTCCGGCGGAGCATTAAAAAGAAAGCGGAGAATATCAGTTTTTATTGGAGATAAAAACAAAGGGTTTGAGCTCCTTCTGATTCATCGTCTCCCGGATTGTTTTTGCATTATGTATGATCTTATATTTATTAAGATCAAAAACTTCATGCGCAACACAAAAATTATCTACCGTTTCAAAAACATACAGCAATTGGTTAAGCTGTTCCAACTCGAATTCAATGGCGTCTTTGTCGAGCTGGGCATCTTTAACTAGAACAAGCAAATCGCGATTAGGTGTTTTCATCTCTTTATTAGGATTTTAATAACCAACAAAGCCCTTATTTAAACCGCAGCCGCACTTTTTAGAAGATCCCCCCATGGAGCGGCTTCCTGTACAACTTACAGCAACGATCATAATTAACAATAAAAATAGTACTCTAAAGCTGGCCTTCTTCATATATTACTCTCTCAAAGTACTCTTTTTTATGCCAAATAAAGTACTCCGGATGGATTTACATGCAGAAAAATAAACCGAATCCGCAGAAACCCGTGATCCTGATTTCCCCCCTCGACTGGGGACTTGGGCATACCACCAGGGTGATTCCGGTAATAAAAGAGTTCCTTCAGCAGGACTGCTCCCTCGTAGTAGCCTGTAACTCAATACAAAAAGCAGTTTTACAGCTGGAATTTCCAGGCCTTAATTATGTCAACCTTAATGGCTATAATGTAAAATATGGAAGCACCATGACAGGAAACAGACTGTTACTGTTGCTTCAAACTTTTAAAATATTGATCAAAATCAAGAAAGAGCACCTGTGGTTTTTACAGTATTCAGCCAAAAACAGGGTCGATGCGGTAATTTCCGACAACCGGTATGGCCTTTATTCGCCCAGTATCCCTTCTGTTTTAATCACTCACCAGCTTCAACCTATCTCAGGATTCGGAAAAGTAATCGATGCCGTAGCGGGATTTTTTCTGCATAAAAAAATTATCCGGTTCACCGAATGCTGGGTTCCCGATGCTATAGAACGGAATGGTCTTGCCGGCGTATTATCCCATCAACAAAAACTGTCTGGTATACCGGTCATATACATGGGTCCTTTATCACGGATGAAGCCATTCCCGGCTATTGAAGAAAGAAATTTGTTGATTTTGCTTTCAGGACCTGAGCCGCAAAGAACCATTCTCGAAAATAAAATAATTAAACAATTGCAGTTTAATACCAGGAACGTTATTCTTGTCCGGGGATTACCTGCTGAATTAAAACAATTACCTCCAGTGCCCAATACTGTCCTGTTTAATCATGCTGATTCCAAAATCTTAAATAAACTTATCTGCAGTGCCGCATTGGTCATCTGCCGGTCCGGATATACCACAGTGATGGACATGGTGAAGCTGAAAAAGAAAATGGTAGTGATTCCTACACCAGGGCAGGCGGAACAGGAATACCTGGGAAAATATTTATCAACCAATAATATTGCCCCCGCCGCAGATCAGCTCGATTTTTCACTTGAAAAGGCAATTGAAAAATCAGCGGCCTTTACCTATATTTTCCCTGACTACGATATGAATGAATACAGAACTGTGATCCGGCGGTTTATTGCTTCACGATTTTCCTGATAAAGTTAAAATCAGTGCCCTGCACTTTTAAGAAATAAATTCCTCCGGGAAGATCACTGGAACGAATGCGTATCTCCGACGTTCCTTTCGCATATACCCCATTGGTAGTACGAATGGTTTTCCCCGAAATATCAGTCAGAAGAACAATTACTTTCTGGGAAGCCTGCAGAGAAACAAATGCCGACACTTCAGCAGAAAAAGGATTAGGGAACACTACTACCTGTTGATTTTCGGTGGACTGGTTTAATACTTTTCTGATTTCGAGGTAGGTCTTTTTTCCATCGATATCGGTTTGGACGAGCCGGTAAAAACCAAGACCTGTTATGGGAGATGCATCGGTATACGAATAAGCTTTCTCTCCGCTGTAATTGTTTGCCCCGCCAATCGTGTCCAGAGAAATAAATTTCTGGTCTGCA
>JAYUXA010000109.1:0-3819 GCA_043753245.1 Chitinophagaceae bacterium | reverse complement strand
AAAGCATGGGCTATACCGTGGCACAATCACAACCCTTTGTTGATTACATTATTTATGCAATGCTGGCTGGTTATTTATGCGGTATTGTTTTTATACCCAAATACATCAGGCAAAGCAGGGCATTAGCAGTTTGTGCTGTGTTAGGTACAATTTTATGCATTATAGCCATTGTTACCGGAGGCTCTGTGGCTGTAGCCTGTATGATTGGTATGGGGTTTTGCAACTCATTAAACTGGCCGTGTATATGGCCGCTGGCTATTAATGGATTGGGAAAGTTTACAAAAACGGCAGCAGCTTTTTTAATTATGGCTATTGCAGGCGATGCTGTTTTTCCGGTGCTTTATGCCCGGTTAAATCAGGCATTTGGTTTTAAAGCAGGATTGTTCTTGCTGTTGTTTTTTTATATCGCCATATTTTATTACAGTATAATAGGGTACAAAGCAAAAACATATAAACAGGCATTATTATCAAACGAAAAATAAGGATTGAAAACACTTAAAATTTCATTTAAACAGTACATGTATGAAACATCACAACGGCAAAATTGAAAAAGGGGTTGTAGGATTGGGTTTGATGGGCTGCAGTATTGCCGCCAACCTTATTATTGCAGGAAAAAAAGTAATTGCGGTGGCACCTTTGCAAACGGACCTTGAAAAAGCAGCAACAAGAATAAAGCACTATCTCGAAGAGGCTTACTCACACGGTTTCAGTGAATACACACACAATGAAAATATGGAACGGCTTCTCATTACAACCGATTACCAGGATTTGAAAAACTGTGGTTTGGTAATAGAATGTGTAGTTGAAAATTTACAGATAAAAACAGAAGTATATAAAAAGATTGAAAGCGTAATTGCAGAAGATGCGATATTGGCTACCAACACCTCCGCTTTGCCCATAACTATTTTAAAGGATTTTGTACAATACCCAAAACGGTTTCTCGGGATGCATTTTGCAGAACCAGCTTTTACTACAAAGTTTTTAGAAATCATCTGCAGCACCGAAACGGATGAAGCAGTTGCAAACAATGCATATCAAATTGCATCATCCTGGGGTAAAGAACCTACATTGGTACGAAAAGACATAAGGGGATTTATTACCAACCGTATTATGTATGCCATGTACAGGGAAGCGTTTTATTTGGTTGAAAATGGCTATGCAACAATAGAAGATGTGGACCGCAGTTGCAGGAATGATGGTGGACAGTGGATGCCATTTTGTGGATTGTTCCGTTATATGGATTTAACCGGGCTGCAAGCCTATTACAGTGTTATGAAAGACCTGTTCCCTACCTTAAGTAATCAAACAAATGTGCCAGATTTAATTGAAAAGATTGCAATGAATGGAGGCAACGGAATTGTAAATGGAAATGGATTTTATACATATACTCCGGAAGAAGCTCAGGAATGGGAAAAAGCTTATGAGGAATTTGCGTTCGAAATAAGCCGTTTAACTTCTAAATATCCAATTGATTTAATTGAAAAACGGATGCAGGAAAAAGTGTGGTTAAATTTTGCGACCATACCACTCTAAACTACTGCTGTTTAATTTTATAATATTTTTTAATGTTTACCATTGACGCACATCTTGATTTAGCTACCAACGCAATTACTTTAAACCGTGATTTAACAAAGCCTGTTGCCGAAATCAGAAGCAGGGAAATTGAATTAGAATTAGATGACAATCAGGACAGAGGCAAGGGAACCGTTTCAATTCCTGAATTAAGAAATGGAAATGTAGGCTTAGTAGTTGGGCTAGTCACCAAAATTGCCGGGCATTGGTAGAAGGTGAAAGACAGTTTAGTGATACACAAATAAAGCTGATTATTGAAAGAGATGGAATAATTGGTGGTGCTTTGGATACATGGATGCTGTATGAATACTTTGCAATGGCAATAGATGACCCTAAGATATTAGGTATCAATCTCGAAAACTAGTAGATCATTTTGATCATATCTGTCAATTGGCAGGCAACAGTAAGCATATTGGTTTTGGTACCGATTTAGATGGATTGTTTGGTACAGAACAAACACCACACGATATGGATACCATTGCGGACATAGTAATGTTTGAAACAATATTAAATAAACGAGGCTATGCTCAATACGATATTGAAAATATTTTTTCGGGTAACTGGTTAAGAGTGATTAAAAAAACCTGGGATAAAAACATTCAAGTTAAATTAATTGAAAACAATTAAACTTCGTAACTATTCCGTCTAAAAAAGAATTAGCATTTCCTTATTATTTTGGATTCTCAAATTTATGCACATTGTTTTTATGCGGGCTAAAAACTTTTTCTTTTTGTTACCAATAAGACATAGAAATTTTATTAGAGAACAAGCCAGGTGCGTTAGCTATGATGGGTGAAACATTGGGCAAAAATAAAATCAGCCTTCAAGGTGGTGGTGTATTTAATAATGGAGAAATTTCAATTGCTCATTTCTTAGTGGAGGAAGCAGAGAGAGCCAAAAAAGAATTAGCAAAGGTTCAAATTAAAGTCGTGAGTGAATAAACGATGTGATTATTCAAAAACTAAGACAAGATGTTGCAGGACAATTAGGAATATTTTGCAGAAGTGCCGGATGATGATATTGGGAATTGAGATTGGCTTCTCTGCCGCATATTAAAAAAATATCCTGCCGGACACAATTCCAGAAATAGAAAACTATGACGACGTAGGGACTTGAAAAGCTGATGGAGCCTTTTATCTGAGGATTAAATAATTTGTATTTATTTTTTAGGCAACCCTTTCACCACATTTTCATGAAACACATCTAATTGCTGTAGCCATTGAAGCAATGTTTCCCGGTCTGTATTGGATAAAGTACCCAGTGTATCAGGCAACTTTAAAAACTCCATGTACATTACATTCAACACAGCATCACCTTTTAAAGATAGCTGTAATAACTTTTCTCTTTTATCTCCCTCATTTACATTCTCTTCAATAAAACCGTTTTTAATCAGCCTCTTAATAATATCAACGCCAGTGGTAATTTCCTGCAGCATCAGCTCACAGGCTTTTGTTTTTGTAATGTTGGCGAAATATCTGATATTTTGGAGATAGCCAAAATCATCAAGACTGTGCAGCCCGTGCTTCTTCATCATAGGCTTGGTATAATAAGATACATATTGATTCATTTTACCAATTAGATATGCTCCCTGCATACTTGTTTTTTGATTGCCGGCATATTTATCAAATTCAGGGTCATCCCCATGTAACGAAGGTTCATCAGAATCTGGTGAAGACTTCCTTACAGCAGATTTAGCAGTGTTTTCAGCCAATAACCAAAGGGCAAAAGCCAGTGTTGAGCAACCCGGCTGCTCAGCTATAAATAGTTCCCATTTTTTTATTAATTCAACTAACTGGCTCATTTTTTATTTGAACATTTTAAACCGATTTCGTATTAATTAGGAAGCAATTTAGGTTAAATTTCGTCGGAATAAAATTAATTAATACTAATTTAAACAATAAAAAGAGATTATTATTATGTTTTCGTATTATTATTGTACAATAAAATGACACTTAATAAAACGTTTATGAAATCATGTTTTCTTACAATCATTACTGTTTTCCTATTATTATCATCCGCTAAAGCCCAACAAGCAGGCGGTATAAGTGGTGTGGTGATTGATAAAAACTCTCAATTGCCCATTGGCAACATCACCGTGCAGGTACAAGATAGCCGTATAGCTGCCACTACCGATTCGTTGGGAAAATTTAGATTACAAAATATTCCCGTCAAAACATACAATGTTGCAGTATCAGGTGTAGGATACAAAGTCTATACATTATACAACATTGTTATTAACTCAGGTAA
>JAYUXA010000108.1:0-8067 GCA_043753245.1 Chitinophagaceae bacterium | reverse complement strand
TCGTACGCCCTACGGTGAACTTTATTGATGTATTCAAGCGACTCCGCATTGTTTCCCGTTTTCATAACCGCTTCGGCATACAGAAGATACACTTCGGCTAGTCTTAATATAAACATATTGTTTCCATTAGATACATTACCGTCCCAGATCCTCTTATCTGTCAATACATATTTATGCCAGCTCCAGGCTTGAATATTCTCGGTGGAAACTCCACTACCGACTATTTTAGCAACAGGTTTTGCCTGATCATCCCAGGTCAGGGAATCCAGATAAGGCTGGTAAGCTGCCACCCATAACCTTGGATCAGTTGTTTTCGAATTTCTTGCCGTAGCCGAGGCAGTCAGATATGCCGGATCCTGCAATTCCTCAGGAGTAATTGCGGTACCCTTAAATCCGAAGCGGGAAAGATTTTTTTCGTGAATGAAATAATTACTGTATCCATTTGTAGTGTAATCACCATTCTCATCAAAATATGCTGGTGAGGTATATAGCGAAAGCCGGTTACCTACGCCATTATCATTGGAATATTGATTTGGTTCATCCCTCATATAATTGATTTCCAGTAAAGATTCGTTGTTAAACTCAAACTGGCCGTTGAACATTTCTTTATAAACATCAAATGGCACCAGCGTTTTGCCGCTTCCATCAATTACTTCTTTTAATTTGGCGCTGGCCAGAGCCCATTGCTGCGTATATACGTATGCTTTACCCAGCATACCCTTTACAGCCCATCCACTTATTCTGGCGATCTCATCACCGCTCCATATTTTGTCCGCCAACAGCAGCTCCGACGCTTTAAGGTCTTCCAGAATATAGTCCCAGACTTCTCCGATGGTGCTTCTGGCGATCAGGGTCTCCACAACAGTGGTCGCCTGCTTGGTAACTATTGGCACACCCATTTTACCTCTATCCGCATCGGAGTTAATCATGGTCTCTCCAAAAAAGTTTATTAAGATCATATAATTCCAGGCCCGTATAAAACGGGTTTGTCCTTCAATCAGATCGAGAGCTGCTTTGTCGTCCACACTTAAATTAGGGTTTTTGACTTTGAACCGGGCTATGTCATTCATCGTGTTCATACATTTTGCGATGTTTTCAAAATGATTGCCCCAGAGTTCATCCACATCGCCATTTACACTTTGATAATTTAGCTGTGTGGCAGCGTTAAAATCGTTCTGGGAATAATTCTGATCCGTAGAATGATCGCGGCTTAAGGCAAAAAACCTAAACTTTTCGGCCGCGTAGTATCCTCCGCGAAGACGCCCGTACAAATCATTCAGTTCTTTATCGATCTCACCGACCGAAGCCGGGTAATTATCGGCTGAATACACATTAGGATCGGTAACATTCAGATAACCCTTTTTACAGGAAACAGAGGTTAATGCTACAGCAATGATTAGTGCAACAGCCATCATTCCTGTCTTTATATTTACGCTCATATAATTTTTATTTGTCGTTTAAATAAGGAATTAAAAATTCAAATTAAGCCCTACAGCCAGTAACCTGGTATTGGGATACCGGTAGGCACTTTCATCAACTCCTCTTGACCTTACAAAACCAGCGATCTCCGGATCATATCCCTTGTATTTTGTAAGGGTAAGCAGGTTATCCGCCATTACAAAAACCCTGGCAGATGAAATACCTGTACGATTAATCAACTTACTGGATAAAGTATACCCGAACTGGACATTTCTCAACTTCAGGAAAGCGCCATTTTGAACATGATAACTGGAAACAGCAGCCCAGTTCCCATTGGGATCATATCCCCCAAAATCGGGGTCAGTAACAGGATAGTAAGTACGGGGTACGTCGGTTAATCCGTTGCCGTTAAAGAAAGAGGTTTTAAATATAGACGATGTAGTATTATAGTCGCTGTATAACACATGATCAAATGATTCGTTTGAATTGTAAATGTCCACTCCCTGTACACCTGCCAGCAAAGCGCTCACATCAAACCCTTTGTATTCCACACTGAGCGTTATCCCGTAATTTAATTTTGGCCAGGGATTTCCAATATAGGTTTGGTCATTTTCATCAATGATACCATCTCCGTTCAGGTCTTTATATTTTAAATCACCGGCACGGGGTTGATATTCTCCCCATGTTAAAGGGGCTTTTGCTCCATCCGCATCTGTCTGATAGATACCTTCAGAGATCCAGCCATAAAACTGCCCCAATGGCTGGCCAGGCTCTGATTTGGAAGCAGTAGCCCCATCATAAATTTCATTTAAATCGCCGTCTTTAAACTCGCCGCCTATTTTCGGGTCAAGACTTATCAGTTTATTCTTATTATAGGATCCTGTGAGGCCGATATTAAATTTAATATCCCGACCAATGTTTTTACCATAATTTATTAAAAACTCAAGCCCTCTATTGCTCATCTGGCCAATATTGAAGTTTACAAACTGGCCTTGCCCGGCTGATCCGGCAATGGGTATATCATACACCATTTGTTTGGTCTGCCTGGAGTAAAAATCAAGTGATACGGTAAGCGCATTTTTGAAAAAGGCCATATCCGCCCCAATATTGGTAGTGGTTACATTTTCCCATTGGATGTCTTTATTGGGCATTTGAGTTCTTATGTTAAAGCTGCTGAGAATGGGGCCATTTGGTCCGAGTATCGACGCATATCCCCTTGAATAAGAACTCAGAAAAAGGAAGTTTGGCACATCACTATTACCCAATGTACCATAGCTTGCCCGCAATTTCAGATCGGAAAATATTTTTGAGCCTTTAAGAAAACGTTCATTGATCAGCTTCCAGCCCACAGAGAAAGAGGGAAACACGCCATATTTATTATTGGGCCCGAATGCTGTCGAAACGCCGTCCCTGCGCACGTTGGCATTAAACAAATATCTATCATCATAGTTGTAGGTAACGCGGCCAAACAAAGAATTTGTCCGGTAAACATCCGAACCACTGCCACCGACTGTATTGGTAGGAAGTATCTGGTTAACGAAATCAAAATCCCTTGTTAGGACACCTCCGGGATAGAACGCATATCCGTTGATGTTGTCCCCTTTAGATCTTTTTGCTTCATAACCACCCAATACGGAAAAGTCGTGCTGGTTGATTTTTTTTAAATAATTGATGGTGGTGTTTCCAAGAAAATCGAGGCTCTTGCCGAAACCCTTTCCAAACTGTGCCACCTGGTTTTGAGAAGCACCCCAGTCGTAAGGAAAATTGTAGTAGTAGTTGTCTGATGCGCTATAACGCGTTGCCAGATTTTGCCTGACCTTTAATCCTTTGATGATCTCCAATTCACCATATGCGGCAAGGTTAGCTTCGTAGGAATTGTTACGACTGTATTTTGCTAATTCACCAGCTACTGGATTGCCGCCCGCAAAATAATCAGGAGTTTTACCCCATCCACCAAGCGGGTTGGTAGAATCGTATACGTTCATTACCGGCGAGGAACGGTAATTTAACAAGCCCTGGTTAGGCGTCTGATAAGGGTTTTCGTTTTGAGAAGTCAGGTAAAAATTCTGTCCTACTTTCAGATGCTGGTTGATTTTATGGTCAGAATTAATTCTCAGTGAATACCGTTTAAGATAATTATCGATATGCACCCCCTCCTGGTTATTATAGCCTGCCGACATATAATAATTGGATTTCTCGTTACCTCCGGCTAATGAAACTGAATAATTTTGCTCCAGGCTGTTCTTAAATAAATAATCAAACCAATTGGTATTAGGCAGATTCTTACGGTCGCTTTCCGGGCCAAAATATGAGTCGGGATCATCTCCATTAGCAATCCTTGCTTTGATAAAATTTTCTTTCGATAATAAGTTTGGTAGTCTTAGAGGTTTCCTGGTGCCAGCAGTGCCGTTGGCGGTAATTTGGAGTTTGCCTGCCTTTCCCTTTTTTGTAGTGACTATGATTACCCCCCCTGCCGCTGCTGAACCATAAATGGCTGCGGCGCTGGCATCTTTAATTATTTCAATATTTTCCACATCCTGCATGTTAAAACTGTTCCCGGGATCTGTAAAGGGTATGCCATCCACTACATACAACGGCCCCGAACCACGTGTATTAACTGGTCCCCTCACGATAATATCCGGATAAGCGCCTGGCTCCCCGCTTTCATTAGTCACCACTACGCCTGCAACTCGTCCCTGGAGCGCTTCCGCGATACTATGCACCGGCTGGTTTTTTATCGTTTCACCCTTAATGGATGAAATGGCGCCAGTTATATCTTTTCTTTTCTGAGAACCGTAACCAATGACCACTATGTCATCCAGGGCATTCATCAGGGAGGCCAGCTCCACATTCAAGGTTTTGCTGTTACCGACCACGATCTCTTTGGAAGAATAGCCCACGCTGGTAAACATCAACACCTCATTTTCGTTTGCCTCAATGGAAAACATTCCGTTTTCATTTGAAACAGCCGAGCGGCCCGTTCCTTTCACAGCAACGGTCACCGAGGGCACGGGCTCCCCTTTCTCATTTAACACGGTTCCATAAACCGTAAATGGGGGAGTTTGATTCAAGGAAATTTTCACTGATTCAACGTGTTTTTTACTATTGTAAATAATGATGTTATTTCCTAATTCCGCAAAAGACAGACCGGTATTTTTGAGCAGCTTTTCCAAAACATTCTCCACGGATACCTTGGTAAACTTTAACTTCGAAGAGTTGAAAATGACCAACTCGTCCGGGTTAAAAGCAAATTGAATATTAGTTTTTAGTCCAATCCGCTTTACACATTTATCTAAGGTTTCACCGCTGAACTGAATCGAAACTTTCGTTTCTTTCAGCTTCTGGGTATAGCCAGGTGAAGCAAGAAGTAATGCAGGTAGCAGGCACGTGTACATTGCAAAGAGGAGACTTGACCTCATAAGAAAAACAGTTGTTTTGAAGAATCTTTGGTTCATAAAGCTACTTTAATTTAAGTATGAATCGTTTAGTTAGAAAGCTTCTGTAGCGTGTAGTCCTACTCACCGTTGATTATTACTATATTTTATTTAGTTAATTATCATACGGTTAGGAGACCCATTGAAAATCAAATCAGCCGTCTGTATACCAGATGGCAATCGATTCTACTATCGATTAACTGAAATGAACAAAAAGCAAGGAATAAATCCCGCAATCAGGAACGCGATAAAAATTTATAATTTGGAAACAGGTGACAAAGCATGTGGATGATCGTTTTAAACAGTGTTTGACATTCGGTAACAACCTTATAACAATCCATAAATGCGTTTATACCATACTTGTTCAAAAAATAAATCAGCGATAGAATTGAATTCCTGCCTTTGGATAGTTTTTTTAAATCATAAGGGCTGTAAATAAACGTTTATCAACTATTTTTTCTACATTATAGCCGGCAATTGAAAAAGAAACCAAAATTCCGGCTGAAAAATAAAGTACTATTTTTGGTAAAGACCAGGTTAGGAAGCATTCCATTCAACGCTATACTTGCTGTATGATGAAAGAATCAGACTATCAACTTATAAAATTAATGAGGAGGAAGGATGACAAACAGGCCTTTCAGGTGTTATATGATAAGTATTGGGACCAGCTATACCGTATCGCGCTGCTGAAAATACACCATGAACAGGAGGCAAGCGATATCGTTCAGGATCTGTTTGTGACCATCTGGGTAAAGCGGAAAGAACTAAATATTAATGAGAATGTTGATTTATACTTATACAGATCGTTAAAAAATCGTATCATCAATCATTACAAGAAAAAGATTATAACGGAAAAAAGAGTAAATGAACATTATAGGAATACTTCCGGACAAACAGCAGCTGATGCAGAGGGACTTTGCTCATACAAGGAACTGGAATTGATTATACATAAAGAACTGGAGGATATGCCCGGCAAAATGAAGCAGGTTTTTCTGTTGAGCAGGTATGAACAGCTATCCTCAAAAAAAATATCAGAAATGCTTTCGCTATCAGACCAAACCGTTCGAAATCAGATATCCAAAGCGATAAAACGAATAAAGATAACGTTAGAAAAACGCAGGATCACCAGTTAATCGTGCCCCCAAAATAAAATTTAATGACCTACAATAAAAAAGATATAACAGCAATGCTTTCAAAAAAGGAACACGAGAGCTGCACCCCGGAAGAAATATCGGCGCAGGAGGAATTGTACAACAGCCTGGATGATAAAAGTCAGCTGGAGAAGTTTGCCAGCAGTGATAAAGAACAAAAAAAGAATCAAATTTGGGAGGCTATTAACGATAAAATTGAAGAAATAGAAGCTGGTGACACCGCTGCCGCAGAAGCTAAACCTGCGAAATATATTTTTTATTATATGGTTCGTATAGCCGCAATGCTGATACTGGTTGCAGGCTGTTATTATGTTTTTCATTTAAATAGTAATAAAACGGCAGATACCACCAAATATATCAGCCAGATAAATAACAGCAGCAAACCCAAAAAAATAATCTTACCGGACAATTCGTTCGTGTGGCTTGACGTAAAAGCGTCGATTAAATATCCGGAACATTTTAAAGATAGCAGGAGCATTTCCCTGCTTGCGGGCAAAGTCTTTTTTAATGTAGCACACAATGCTGCAAAGCCATTTACCGTAGAAACATATAAAGGGTTAAAAACTACCGTCCTTGGCACCGTATTCGTTATAGAAAAAAGTGATAACGCCAGTTCGGTAAAAGTTAGTGTTTTAAAAGGTAAGGTTCAAGTTAGCGATAGCGCAACGCTCTATGCAACGCTTACCGGAAATCAGGGAGTGGATGTAAATCTTACCGTTAAAATGGCCAGGCCGCTGGGCGTGGATTCACTTGAATTGACGGGGTGGTTTGATTCTAAAGTAGTACTTGACCACGTCGCTTTAAAAGTAGTGGCAGCCTCCCTATATGAAAACTTTGGTTATACGATCAACTTTTCTTCATCTGATTTATCGGAAAAACCCTGTTCAATTACTTATAATTCTACCGATGATTTAGATGACATACTGCTATTGCTGGATAAGATTTATCATACCACACACACTTATTCAGACAGTACGATTTACATAAAATAATCGCGGCAACTCACCTATACCGTCTGGGCGTCAGACTATAGGTCCCCTTCTTTTATCCCAACATCCGCCGATCAGGATTACAAGGAGATGTATGATGAACACATCAGTGAAAGTGTTTGCTGGCAAGCAGCAACATTTAATGACTCAAATGGATATCTTTAACCAAACCGAAAGACTTCCTTTGATCATACCCAAAGTTTTATTCAGTGGAAGTACAAAACAAATGACATAAATGTCAGCAAGCTCAATTATGAATTTATTAATAGCTACGTCTTTTGGCTGAAAACCGTCCGGAATTGCAACCACAATAGTACAATGAAGTACCTCGCGAATTTTCAAGAAAATTGTGCTTATCTGCCTAAAGAATGGTTGGTTAACTAAAGATCCGTTCCTTGGATTTAAAATCACCAAACACGAACTTGAAAGACCTATCCTCAGAGAGACCGAATTACAAGATGTGATGGATAAAAATTTTCGTACAGCCGGAACAGCATTGGAGGTGTAACGATGAAACGTGAATAAATGAGGCATCAATAATTGATGATATTGTTTCAAAAATGCTGGGGGTAACCATAAATTACGAAACCTATGCCAAAAGTTTTTTAGAAATAGCAGAAGTGCCACCTCTTCAACTGGATGATGCAATGATTGAGTTGCTGATTAAACAAATCCTTAACCAGCGTATTGCGGTTAAAAGGTATAGTCCAAATTGTCACTTACACTACAAAAAGCAAAAGGGCACAACCGCTTACTGGATGTTAGGCTTTGGGGAGAGTTAACTTAAAGCCACAGCTTCAGGGTTACCCTATGATGCGGAAAAATAAGACCTTACTATGTTCCTGGCCGGGGTTTTTCAAAATGTCGGTGTGCGATCAAATGCTGCTCCAATTCAGGAATTGCATCACGGTATATATAGCTATGCACTCTGACTGGGTGTAAGGTAGAAAATACATATTAAAGATCTTTACAAGTTGTTAGACCTTCTCCGCTTAGTAATCATTATTTGCGGGCTTTATCAATGCATTGTGTTGATAATTGATCTCTGATACCCTGCTCGCTTTCCGTTTATGG
>JAYUXA010000107.1:0-8067 GCA_043753245.1 Chitinophagaceae bacterium | reverse complement strand
GCTCCAGCAAAGCCAGTGCTTTCTCGACTTCCATTCCACGGATCACATCAGCCAGCAAACGCATTCTGCGGGGTGATGTAGGATAATTTCTAAGTTTTGCTATTGCTTCCATGATTATATTATTGGTTGTCCAAATCTCTTTTATGCCACTTTTTTGCTGGAGTGCCCCTTGAAATTACGGGTTGGTGCAAATTCGCCCAATTTATGGCCTACCATAAATTCCGTTACATAAACCGGTATAAATTTATTGCCGTTGTGAACAGCAAATGTATGACCCACGAAATCAGGCGTGATCGTTGATCGGCGACTCCAGGTCTTGAATACTCCCTTTTTTGCTTTCCCATCATTCACGGCCAACACCTTGTTCTCGAGCTTTACAGCAACATAAGGACCTTTTTTAATTGAACGAGCCATATCTATTGTAATTTTTCGTTTTATTCAGATGGCTTACTGAGCCAGTTTCTTACCTTTTTTTGTTTGGATGATCATCTTATCACTTCCTTTTCCGCGTTTACGGGTCTTTAACCCTTTAGCGTATTTACCTGTCCTTGAACGAGGATGACCACCTGATGCCTTTCCTTCACCACCACCCATCGGATGATCGACCGGATTCATGGCAACTCCTCTTGTACGCGGACGAATACCTTTCCATCTGTTAACACCGGCTTTACCAGCCATTTCCAGACTATGATCACTATTGCTCACTACCCCAACGGTAGCATAACAATTGATGAGTACCTTTCTTAATTCACCGGAAGGCATTTTTAGAATCGCATACCTTTCTTCCTTATTCGTAAGCTGTGCAGAAGCACCAGCGCTTCGTACCAGTTTACCACCCTGACCAGGCTGCATTTCGATATTGTGCACATTGGTACCTAATGGAATGCTCTTCATCTGAAGTGCATTTCCGATCTCAGGAGCTACAGCATCACCTGAAATAATATCGGTACCTACCTGTAAACCCTGGGGGGCCAGAATGTATCTTTTCTCTCCATCCGCATAATGCAACAAAGCAATAAATGCAGTACGGTTAGGATCGTATTCAATAGTTGCGACTTTGGCGGGAATATCTTTTTTATTTCTTTTGAAATCAACCAGACGGTACATGTTCTTGTTTCCACCGCCTCTGTTACGCATGGATCTTCTACCCTGGAAATTCCTACCACCTGTACTCGACTTCTTTTCCAGGAGGGTTTTCTCAGGAGTGTCGGAAGTGATTTCAGCATACGCGTTACCAATTCTCCATCGCGTTCCTGCGGTAATCGGCTTGTATTTTTTCAGTGCCATGTTAATTCATTTATTGTCAATGATTCGCGGCTATTGACAGCCATTCGTTTTTAAATACTAAATGTTCGAATACAGATCGATGGTTTCGCCTTCTGCTACTTTCACATACGCTTTTTTATAAGAAGGTTTTCTTCCTGATACAAATCCGGCCTTGGTAAATTTTGATTTTGCTTTCGCCGGAACAACAACCGTATTTACTTCAACAACGGTGACGCCGTAAAAATCATGGATCGCTTTTTTTACTTCGAGCTTATTGGCCCTGCGGTCCACTTTAAAAGCATAGGTTCTGAGTTTATCAGTCAGCTTATTGCTTTTTTCGGTGACGATCGGTTTTACTAAAACTTCAGAGAGCTTCATCTCTTAATAATTTATCAATGATTAATTAGAACTAATTTCTTTTATGTCTTCCACGATCAGTTTCGCAGCACTTTCGGTGATCAGGATGATATTGGAATTTACAATATCGTACGTATTCATATCATTGAACTGGTACCCTTTTACATTAGGAAGATTGCGGAAAGAAAGACGGAAATTATCTTCCAGCTCACCTGTCAGCACCAATACTTTCTTATTGTTTGCTTTTAAATTCCGCAGAATACCTGCTACTTCTTTCGTTTTCGGAGCATCCAGCCTGATATCTTCTACCACCAGCAAACTGTTTTCTTTCACCTTGTGCGACAAAGCAGAAACCTTCGCCAGGCCTTTTACTTTATAGTTAAGTTTAAAATCGTAGTCGCGCGGCTTAGGACCAAAAATAGCACCGCCACCTTTGTACAAAGGATTTCTGATATTACCTTTACGGGCACCACCGGTACCTTTCTGACGATGTAGTTTTTTGCTTGATCCCTTAACTTCCAAACGGGTTTTAACCTTGCTTGTTCCCTGTCTCTGGGCAGCCAGATACTGCTTCACTGCAAGATAAATGACGTGGTTATTCGGTTCCACATTAAATATCTCGTCAGGCAACTCAACCGAGCGACCCGTTTTTTCACCTTGTGTGTTTAATATATCTACTTGCATCTTGCTTCAGGTTAATATGATTACTTCTGTATCAGTACAATTGATCCAATATGACCGGGAACGGAACCATTCACCAATATGTAATTTTTGTCGGTAAATATTTTTACCACTTTCAGGCCTTTCACCTTCACGCGGTCCGTACCCATACGGCCGGCCATGCGCATCCCCTTGAATACCCTTGAGGCATCAGAGGAGTTACCGATAGAACCCGGAGCTCTCTGGCGATCGTGCTGTCCGTGAGACTGCTGACCCACACCATGAAAACCGTGACGTTTAACAACACCCTGGAAACCTTTTCCTTTTGTGGTGCCGATAACTTCTACTTTTTCGCCTTCTGTAAATATGTCCACTGTAATGGAATCGCCTAAACTTTTTTCGAGAGAGTAACCGCGAAATTCTTTTACAAATTTCTTGGCTCCTGTATTTGCTTTTGCAAAATGGTTGTTCAGTGCTGAGTTGGAGTGTTTTTCTTTCTTTTCGCCAAATGCAAGCTGTGTTGCATTGTAGCCGTCGGTGCTTTCTGTTTTAACCTGTGTAACTATACAGGGACCCGCTTCTATTATGGTGCAGGAAGTTTGCTTTCCATCGGGAGTGAAGACACTGGTCATCCCGATCTTTTTTCCAATAATACCTTTCATTCTTGAAACAATTTGTGCCTTCCTGGGTTGAAGAGACAATAATAATGGATACCCTTTATACTTCAATCCCCGTTTGCCCGCAACCTTTTCCTTTTATTTGGAAGTACTGCCGGTAAACTAACCCGGAACGGCTAGTTCATATTTTTATACTATCGATCCAGCGCTGCTTATTGCCTTGCGGCTTTCGCAGATGGAATAAAGAACTTCTTTTATGCCTTAATTTCTACATCAACACCACTGGGCAGATCCAGCTTACTCAATGCATCCACAGTACGGGATGAAGAAGTATAGATATCCAGCAAACGCTTGTGCGTAGCCAGCTGAAATTGCTCACGGCTTTTCTTGTTCACATGAGGGGAACGCAATACGGTAAAGATCTTCTTACGGGTTGGTAATGGAATGGGTCCCGTAACTACTGCACCGGTACTGCGAACGGTTTTGACAATCTTCTCTGCAGATTTATCTACCAGATTATGATCGTATGACTGTAATTTAATCCTGATTCTCTGTGACATATGCCATTTCCCATTTTTTCGAATAGGGATGCGAAGGTAAGGGTCCTTATTTTAACAGACAAAAGAAACAGTGATTATTTTTAATATATTTCCGGTCACCCTGTACCAAATTCAAAAAGCCGCAAAGTTCCCTTTGCGGCTTTTTAATATGCCTGTTCCGGTTAAAATTAATCTGCTTTCACTTTCCCTTTTACTTTAGCAATAACTTCTTCTGCAATTCCATTAGGTGCAGGCGAGTAATGTGAAAACTCCATGGTAGAAGTAGCACGTCCTGAGCTTAAAGAACGAAGCTGGGTAACATATCCGAACATTTCACTCAGAGGCACTTTGGCTTTGATCACCTGCGCACCGGCGCGACTGTCCATGCCTTCCAGCATGCCTCTGCGACGGTTTAAATCTCCGGTCACATCTCCCATATACTGATCAGGTGTGATCACTTCTACTCTCATGATCGGTTCCAATAACGTTGGCTGAGCCTTGCGGCCAGCTTCCCGGAAACCAGCCCTGGCGCATAGTTCAAACGACATCCCATCGGAATCTACCTGGTGGTAGCTTCCATCAAAGATACGCACCTTCATATTTTCTACCGGATAGCTGGCGAGTACACCAACACCCATGGCAGATTTAAATCCTTTTTCAATCGGCTGGATAAATTCACGTGGAATAGATCCTCCGAAAATATCATTAACAAACTGGAAGTGTTCCTTAGGGTTTTCTTTCAGCCATTCTTCATCTGCAGGCCCGAAAGCAAATACGATATCAGCAAATTTACCACGGCCACCCGTTTGTTTTTTAAGCGTTTCACGGTGCTCAATGGTCTTTTTAAATGCCTCTTTGTAAGCAACCTGAGGAGCACCCTGGTTTACTTCCACCTTGAATTCACGACGCATACGGTCAATGATGATTTCCAGGTGCAGCTCACCCATTCCGCGTAAAATGGTCTGGCCTGTTTCTTCATCGGTATTTACTCTGAGGGTAGGATCTTCCTCTACCAGTTTGCCAATAGCCATACCCATTTTGTCAACGTCTACCTGCGTTTTAGGCTCTACTGCAATGGCAATAACAGGTTCAGGAATGAACATATTTTCCAAAACAATTGGATGATCTTCGTCACATAACGTGTCTCCGGTCTTTATCTCCTTAAATCCTACTGCCGCGGCAATGTCGCCTGCTTCAATAAAATCAACAGGATTTTGTTTGTTGGCAAACATCTTCATGATCCGGCTGATGCGCTCGTTCTTTCCGCTACGCATATTCTTCACATAAGAACCTGCGTCAAGATGACCGCTGTAACACCTGAAGAATGCAAGACGCCCTACAAAAGGATCGGTCATAATCTTGAATGCCAGTGCAGCAAACGGTTCTTTTGCGTCTGGCTTACGGGTAATCTGCTCACCGGTATCCGGATCAAGGCCGATCGTATCTTCAAGATCCATTGGAGAAGGAAGATAGCGGCAAACCGCATCGAGTGCGGTCTGAACTCCTTTATTTTTAAAGGAAGAGCCGCACATCATTGGAACGATACTCAGATCGAGGGTAGCCTTGCGGATAGCCTCATGTATTTCATCTTCCGTAATCGTATTCGGATCGTCAAAAAATTTCTCCATTAATTTATCGTCGTATTCTGCCACCGCTTCGATCAGCTGGCCTCTCCAGTATACTGCATCTTCGTGGAGATCAGCGGGAACCGGCACTTCTTTAAAGGTCATTCCCTCTGTTTCCATATCCCAGATCACACCCTTCATCGTAATCAGATCCACTACACCGATAAAATCATCTTCTGCTCCGATAGGCAACTGCAAGGGCACGGCTTTCGCTCCAAGCATTTCCCGAACCTGCTTAACAACCATCAAAAAGTCGGCACCGGAACGGTCCATTTTATTAACAAACCCAATCCGGGGTACTTTATACCGGTTAGCCTGGCGCCACACTGTTTCTGATTGAGGCTCTACGCCATCCACTGCAGAAAACAATGCGATCAATCCATCCAGTACACGCATGGAACGTTCTACCTCTACGGTAAAATCAACGTGGCCGGGTGTATCGATGATATTAAAATAATATTTTTTAGTGTTCGCATCTACGGTACCCTTGTCCGTAGGAAAATTCCACTGGCAGCTAACTGCAGCTGAAGTAATGGTAATACCTCTTTCTTTTTCCTGCTCCATCCAGTCTGTCGTGGCAGCACCATCATGCACCTCCCCTATTTTATGGATCATGCCTGTGTAACGCAGAATGCGTTCTGTAGTGGTGGTCTTACCTGCATCAATGTGCGCAGCAATGCCGAAATTTCTCTGAAGTCTTAAGTCTGCCATGACCTGATGTATTTACTTTTTATTTTTTGAGATGGTGTGCCCCGATTTGGGTGCGCAAAGGTATGCAAATCCAAATAAAAAACCCCGCATAAATGCAGGGTCTTCCTATTTTGGTATCGATGTTATACCCTGAAATGCGCAAAAGCCTTATTAGCTTCCGCCATTCTGTGGGTATCTTCTTTCTTTTTAAAAGCTCCGCCTTCCCCCTTGCTGGCTGCCACAATTTCTCCCGCAAGTTTTTCCGACATGCTTCTGCCGTTCCTGTCCCTGCTATAGCGGATCAGCCATTTCATGCTTAGCGATATTTTCCGGTCGGCCCGGACTTCTGCCGGTATCTGAAAAGTAGCACCTCCTATCCGGCGGCTCCGTACTTCCACCGCTGGAGTAATATTTGACAACGCTCTTTTCCATATATCATATCCGTTTTCTCCGGTTTGTTTACCAATCCGGTCCATAGCGTCATAAAATATGTTAAAAGCAGTATTTTTCTTTCCCTGCCACATCAGGTTATTTACAAACCTGGTAACCAGTGCATCGTTGAATTTTGCATCTGGTGCCGGCGGTATTTTTTTTGCTTTTGTCTTCCTCATGATGATAAAATGCTATTGTATTGATTATTTTTTAGCTTTCTCACGTTTCGTTCCGTATTTGGAACGGCTTTGTTTACGATCCTTCACACCAGCAGTATCAAGGCTTCCCCGAACAATGTGGTACCGTACGCCGGGAAGATCTTTGACACGACCGCCTCTCACAAGAACAATGGAGTGCTCCTGAAGATTATGGCCTTCACCCGGAATATAGGCGATCACCTCGATCTTGTTGGTCAGCCTTACCTTGGCAACCTTGCGTAACGCAGAGTTAGGTTTTTTTGGCGTCGTTGTATAAACGCGGGTACAAACACCGCGACGGAAAGGGCAGCTATCAAGCGCTCTCGACTTACTTTTCGCTTTGATTATCTCTCTTCCTTTTCTTACCAGTTGCTGAATTGTGGGCATTCTAGACCTTTTAAATTTTCGGACCGCAAAGTTAAAATTCGGCGGCCACAAAACAAAATAAATATTAAACAGGCTTTCAGATCTTAAAGATCCAGCCGTATTTGTCTTCCAGTTCACCTGTTTTTATAGCGTCCAGACGACGCTTCATTTCCGGCGCTATTTTCCATTTCTGCTCATCGAACTTCATTACCACATCCCGGTATTTCATTTCCCGGATCATAGAAATAGTTGCCGCGGTACCGGTTCCAAAAATTTCAGTCAGTTGGCCAGCATGGTATGCAGTTACTACTTCCTGCATGTCCACACGCTTCTGTTCTACCTCAATGCCCATGTCCGATATAAGTGCAATGGCGCTGTCGCGGGTAACCCCCGATAAAATGGTTCCTGTGCTCAGATCAGGCGTCACTGCTTTTCCGTTAATAATAAAAAAAACATTCATGGTGCCTATCTCTTCTACAAACCGGTGTTCGCTGGCATCGGTCCACAAGACCTGGTCGTACCCTTTTCTTTTAGCTTCAGAGGTAGCCAGCATACTGCCGCCATAATTCCCTGCAGCTTTAGCAAAGCCTACTCCTCCAGGCGCCGCTCTTGTGAAGTGTTCTTCTACATAAATACGCATTGGGGCGCTGTAGTAGGGGCCTGTAGGGCTCAGAATGATCATGAATTTATAAGTATCGCTCGGTTTTACGCCAATGAGTTCATCAGCAGAAAACATAAACGGCCGGATGTACAGGGAATGTTCCTCTTTGGAGGGAATCCAGTTTTTATCCAACGCCACCAGCTGCCGCATTCCTTCCATAAAGATTTCTTCAGGCACCGCTGGCATATCCATGCGGGCAGCCGAAACATTAAATCGTTTATAATTATCCTGCGGACGAAATATAAATGCGTCTCCATTTTTATCTTTATAGGCTTTGATGCCTTCAAAAATTGCCTGTCCGTAATGCAGTGCTGCGATAGAAGGACTTAACACCAGTGGCTGGTATGGCTTGATCTCCACATTTTTCCATTCTCCGTTCTCATAATCCGCTTCCAGCATGTGATCTGAAAAGAATTTTCCAAACGGAATATTTTCTAAAGGAATATCGTGTAGTTTGCTGCGTTCAACCCGGGTAACCGGTATACGCTGAGAAGCTATCATGGTTTACTATTTATGGTTGCAAAGAAACAAACAAAGTTTAAGGCAACAAAAAAAGTAGGCAGGTTTTACAAACAATTGTTAGTTGATCATGGGTAATGCGCTAAATACCATTGTTTTACAGGGCACGATGTTAGAAATTTTATACCAGCATTCGCT
>JAYUXA010000106.1:0-8079 GCA_043753245.1 Chitinophagaceae bacterium | reverse complement strand
TATTTTTTTATGGCAAGGCCTGTAGGGGATTGTGACGTGATAGCTGGAGGAAGAACCGTAGTAAATACGGCTGGAGTAACCACATTTGAGCCTGTTATATAGGTGGTATAATCTTCTCCCTCTTTATAGTACAAAGAAGCGTCCAGCCTTTTGTCACCCGGTTCTTCATCAAATAAAGCTTTCAGTTTGATGGTAGGTACGAACCAGCGTACTCCCCCTGCATCCGCACGTGCGACAAAGAACGATGTTCGGGAAGTACCCTGGGTTGCTTTAAAGTCTTCATTTCCGTTATCGTCCAATATCCAGCTGTTATCATCTGAGTAAGGTCCGCCAAACTGTACTTCAAAAATGGATTCCTGATTATTCTCATTTGCTTGCGCAAAAACATCTTCATAGTCAGGTAATACATCAAACCCTCCATTAGTTTCAACATCTTCAAAAGCCGTAACAGCAGCATCCCATTTTTGCATCCATACATTTACTTTTCCTTCGTAAGCACGCGCTGTCCATTTGGTAGCCCGGCCGGTGTTGGCATCGTCCCATGAAACTGGCAGATCTACAGCCGCAGCCGCGAAATCATCCAAACTAGCCTGCAGAAGAGCTGTCGGGTCGCTGTTTTTATAGGTTTGCTGAAGCGATTTAGCTGTTTCTGTTACTATCGGAGCCGTTTTCCACATCTGGGCCGCTATAAAATGAAAGAATCCTCTTATGAACTTTGCCTCGGCAACCACGGCCTTCTTTTCAGCCTCTGTAAGAGTGTTTTTGCCGTTTTCGACCTGCTCCAATACTATATTGGACCTGTTTATACCCTCATAGGTTTCTGCATATACTGTATAAAAAGCCCTGTTGTTTGTCCTAAAATTCAGTGCATCTACATCCTGAACATCAGGTACCACATTGTTTTGAGAGGTATTAAATTCGGCATCATCGCTTGCGAGCATGCTTACTACCCAAAATGAACCCCACCCGTTTTGACCCCCAAAAGAAGTGGCACTGTTGATAGCCCATAAATCCTGCATGGAAGAATAGGCCCCAAATAAAGCTCCGTCAAAATCCGCCTTTTTTACAAAAAAAGTGGAAGTGGTTGTTTTATCCAGGGGTGTTAAATCGAGTTTATTGCAGGATTCAAGAATCACTGCAGTGCTTATGCCGATTATAACCACCAAAAGAAAATTTATAAAAATTCCTTTTCTCATATAATACTATTTTTATCTGTGATTGTACCCTTTAAAAATTAATTTGCCATCCTAATTGAACCATTCTTGGCTGCGGTGATGCACCATTATCATATCCATTTAAAAATTGGTTTTCTCCACCTGCAAAACTTTGCTGCCTGGTAACTTCAGGATCGAATCCACTGTATTTGGTAAATGTAAAAAGGTTAGATACACCTACATAAAACCGGGCATAAGAAATAACTCCGTTCGTTATCCGGGAAATCGTTTTTATATTGTAGCCTATCTGCATATTTTTTACGCGAAGGAATGCTGCATTTTCCAGAAACCTGTCATTTAAACCATTGTTGACATTATAACCACTATTAGCACGAGGTATGGTATTGCTTTTGTTAGTAGGCGACCACCTGTTTAAGACGGCAATAGTTTGGTTATTTGTACCGTTCATGCTTTCAAGGTCTGCCCGGGGACCGTTATAAACTGTATAGTTCCCCACCCCTTGCATCACCACTGACAAATCGAACAACCTGTAATTAGCACCCAGAGTAATTCCATAAAAGAATTTAGGAATAGGGCTGCCTAAATAAGTTCTGTCGGCATCGTTTAACTTTTTATCTCCGTCTACATCAACAAATTTAATATCTCCCGCTCTTGCATCTGCGTATCCTTCTGTAGTAGGAACTTCCGCATCGGTTTGGTAAATACCTTCGGTTTTAAAGCCGTAAAAGTAACCCAGTGGCCTGCCTACCGAAATTCGCTTATCGTTAAGCTGGATGTAATCCACTCCTTCAGGAAGTTTTGTAAATTCATTTTTTACCAATGTGAAATTGCCACCGATGTTGTAGCCGAACTCTCCAATTTTGTCCCTGTAATTTGCAGTAAACTCAATTCCCTTATTGGTTAAAGTGCCAGAGTTTAAATCAGCAAACTGGAAAAAACCGGTGCTTAACGCTACAGGAACGCTTATCAGCAAATCTTTCGTTGTTCTGCTGAAATAATCAAAGGAACCAGTAAGCTTGTATTTAGCCATGGTAAAGTCTACACCGATATTTGTCTGAATAGCTGTTTCCCATTTTAAGTCGGGATTAGCAAACAGCACGGGTGCATAACCAGTTACGATCGTTTGTCCCCTACCGACTACGTATTTAACAAAGCTGCTGAGCGCAGGTAGGTAAGAGAAATTAGTGCCTGTAAACTGGTTGCCGGATTGGCCCCAGCCAGCCCTGATTTTCAGTTCATCAAACAGTCTTGAGTTTTGCAAAAATCTTTCTTCGCTTAGCCTCCATCCCAGAGAGAATGAAGGAAAAGTTCCGGAATTGTTTGCTTTAGCAAATCTTGAAGATTTATCTTCCCTGATAGTAGCTGTTAACAGGTACCGGTCATTGTACGAATAAAACAAGCGGGCTAGTTTACCCTGAATATTCCAGTGATCGGCAGTTTCTGAAGTTCCGAATGAATTTGATCCGCCCGCTATTCCTAAAGAAGGATTGAACAGGTCATTACCCTGCACCCTTAATCTGCGCAGGAGATAGCTGGTTTGTTCGTATCCAACTAAAGCAGTTATTTTACTTTTACCGAACGTTTTATCATAAGTAACCGTATGGGTCAAAGTCAGCGTTGCTTCTTTTGGCTGTTCATTGACAAGGAGCGAAGTTCTTGGGCTGCCAATACCGGAAAAATCTACAGCGTTCTGAAAAAACAAGCCGGTTGCTTCATTATAATCCAAACCCAGACTGGCTTTGTATTTTAATCCCTTTACCGGTTCTATTTCTCCATACAGGTTTCCCAGTATTTTATTATGATTCAATCTGGTATAGCCTACACTGGGATCAGCATTCCAAAGAAAATTCTGGGCTGTAGCACCCCCTGCTGTGGTAGGATTAGACGGGTTGTACTCGCCTGTAGTGGTATAAGGCTGGAAAAAAGGAGAATTTCTTGCAGCCCCGGATCCTGCATTTAGGAAATCCTCTGATTGCACCTGCCTTTCAGCTCTGCTTAATAATAAGGACTCGCCAAATTTAATGTATTTACCAACTTTGACGTCCGAAGTTGCCTTTGCCGAATACCTGGTGAAGTTTTGGGCCAACTGAATACCCTCCTGTTTAAAATAACCTGCTCCAAAACTATAAGTAGCATTTTGATTCCCACCGGATAGGGTCAGGTTATTGGAGGTTGCAAAACCCTCCTTATATACTAAATTCTGCCAATCAACAGTTGGATTTCCGGCAAAAGCCGAATAATCCCTGGCAAATCCATCTTGCTGGTATTTGATGTATTGCTCTGTATTCAATACATCAAATAATCTATTCTTCGGAACAGCCTGAACACCTACATAGCCATCGTAACTCAGCGTAGCTGCTCCTATTTTGCCCCGCTTAGTGGTTACTAATATAACTCCATTGTTTGCACGGGCACCATATATAGCAGTAGCTGAGGCATCTTTTAATACATCAATACTTTCAATATCGCTTGGGTTAATACCTGCTAAAGGGTTCGATTCCGTTCCACTTGATGTGTTTACGGTTATCGTGCTGGTATTTGTTGCTACAGGTACCCCGTCTATTACCCAAAGCGGCTGGTTATTACCGGCTGTACCTATACCCCGTATGCGCACCTCAATGGGAGCACCGGGATCTCCACTGCGGTTTGTGACGTTAACGCCTGATATACGTCCAGTTAGGATCTGATCCGGACTGGTAAACGGTATATTAGCAAAATCTTTTCTTGTTATTGAACCCACAGCACCCGTTACGTCAACTTTTCTTTGGGTACCATAACCAATTACTACCACCTCATTCATAGCCTGCTTCTTTTCATCGGGCACAAGCATAACAACAGAGGCAAGGTTTGTGGCAGAGACTTCTTTTGAGGTATAGCCGGAAAAAGAAATCAGTAAAATTGAATTTGCTCTTGGAACAGTGACAGAAAAAGATCCTGTTTCATCTGTGTTTGTACCAGTATTGGAACCTTTAACAACAATGCTGGCGCCACTTAGGGCGTTCCCATTTTCATCAGCAACTTTCCCGGCAACTTTTTTCTCCTGTGCAGTGGAAGCTAACGGAGTCAAAATAATTGCTGTAAACACCGGGACAAGCAGAAGCAATCGCAGTTTGAATTTGCCTTTCATACAAGCTTTAATTTAGTTTTGGTGAGTATAATCTATCCTATCTGACTTAAAAAATTTCCAGCTATTCTAATCCAGTAAATTCCCTGATGAACCAGCGTTCATCCTGAAATGGTATTTCTTCAAAAAATAAGGGTTGAGTGGTGGTGTGGTAATTTACTTAACATCTTCAGTAAAACGGCCTACAGATTTTAAGTAATTATCATATGTATTATCATTTAGTTAACAATTTAAATGGTTTTATTTTATTTTCCCAAATTATTTATAGTTTTTTTAAGCTCTAAGTTCAGAATTGAAGTGTCATTAGTACAAAAAGCTTTGCAGACAGGTATTGATGAGATTAACCAAAAAAATGGCGTAAATTGACTATGCCATTCAGTGAATCGGGGTGTACAATTCTCGAACCACTTTATACTTGATTTGACAAGACTCGCCAATCTTTTGACAAGCGTAAGATTGAATGGTCTTTTTTATTTGTTGATTATTTACCCGAAAGTAAAATGCAAGAGGAGGTTAGCCCAACGTTGATATAGTAAAGAAGCACCCCTGTGGCTTGAAAGTTAAGTATGTATGCTTGAAGAAATTATGGACAGACGGAATATTGAAAAAGCCCTGTTGCAAGTGCAACGCAATAAGTATAAAACTCCTCATTTTCGATACCAAAAGGCTAGGGTGTTAAGTTAAGATTTGTTGTCTTGATTTTATTCATCAGGCTGCTTTTTTATTTGATTGCGAATACCGGACATTGGGTGTTTGCCTGGTAGTGTGGTGTATTTTATCATTATAGTAGGCGATTTGGTTTTGAACTCCTTCGTAGAGTTCAAGACCATCATCTGCCGGGTGCAGGTAGATGTAATCATATTTAATCAATTTCCAAAACCGTTCGATCCAGATATTATCCAAGGCTCTTCCTTTGCCATCCATGGTTGGAATGAATAAATCTTCCGCAAAGTTCTTCAAACTGAATTGGGTACAGTGTTTTATCGGCAATTTTACCGGTAAGCTCGTTGTGATAAATTCCGTTTTCCCCATTATCCTTCAGGCAGGCCACTATTCCAAAATCGTTCATTTCTAAAGAAAAATTTAAGTTGTTGGTTTCGTCTTTATAATTAAACACATCTTTAGAATATTTTATTTTAACTACCCTAATAGTCCAAGGCTTAAATCCCTTAAATTCCTTTGGCATCACCAGCGATTGCAACATGAAATGGAAGATTTTTAATTTGGTAGTTAACAATGGAGAGATAGTGAATTTTTGCCCTTTTACATTTTGCCGCTTTATTGCATAAACAATATCGTGGTATAAAATACCGCACACCAATTTGGCCATCCATTGAAACATCCGTACTTCAGGCACTTTTTTAACTTCTTCAAACCCATCCGAAAATGCCTCTTTAATTTCTTCTTCCAAAGGGTTCAGCGCATTTTCAAAAACATCAGTATAAAAGGGTAGTTTTAAATCCTGATATTTTACAATGTTTTGCTCCAACATCGTAAATGTTTTATCTTTTATAGAATACCGATTGATGAGCCATTCAGGAAAAACAGGAATTTGTTCTTCTGTAAAACTTATTATTTTGCCGGTAAGAAAACATTCCTCCGGATTAAAATGTAAACTTTCGAAAGGACTGAAAAGCTGAATTGCCATTATTGTAAATTGGATTTTAACTATTGGATGTGTTGCGTATTTTTTTATTTTTTAAAGCGTTGCTCCCGATAATTATCGGAATTTAATTTAATTTTTTATTGGGTTACGAAAATCGATCAATCTTTTGCTTTATACACTACCGCATCAAGTTTCATTTGCTTTATCATGCTCTCCAATCCTCCGGAACGTTTCATCGAAAGCATACTTTTAAATCCTATCTTTTCAATAAAATTAAGCGGTGCATTAATAATTTCATCAGGTGTATGTCCCGAAAGTACATGGATCATCATGGCAACAAGCCCTTTCGCATAATCTGCATTAGCATCTGCATGAAAAATAATTTTCCCGTCTTTTAATTCACTGTATAACCATACATGCGCCTGGCATCCTTTTATCATACGGTTATCAGTTTTCAGTGAATCATCTAATGGTTTTAGATTTTTACCCAAATCAATCAGGTAACCAAATTTATCAAACAAGTCCTCAAACACCGCAAAGTCTTCCACGAGTTCCTGCTCTGTGCTTTCTATGGTTTTCATCCCGGTCATTTTTTGTTTATCCGTTTAATTGATTTAGCAATTGCATTAACGAAAATATCAATTTCCTCCTTTGTATTATAAAATGAAAAACTTGCACGTACAGTTCCCGGAATTTGATAGTGTGCCACCAGCGGCTGGGTGCAATGGTGCCCTGTTCGCACTGCTATTCCTTGTGCATCGAGGAGCACGCCTATGTCAAGCGGATGGATGCCATCCACCACAAATGAAATTACACTTGCTTTTTCTTTTGCCGTGCCGATAATCCGCAAATTTTCAATCGCAGAAAGTTTTTCTGTAGCATAACCAAGCAGTTCATGTTCATAAGCAGCAATATTTTCAATACCGAGTGCGGTGATGTAATCCAGTGCCACTGCCAGGCCAATTCCTCCTTCAATATTCGGAGTACCTGCCTCGAATCGAAGAGGGGATTCTGCGTATTTTGTTTTACCGAACGAAACTGTTTTAATGGTTCCGCCCCCTAATTGATAATTCGGAAGTTTTTTCAACCACTCTTCTTTGCCATAAAGGATTCCTACTCCCGTTGGCGCATAAACCTTGTGGCCGCTGAAGCAATAAAAATCTGCATCTAAATTTTGCACATCCACTTTTATATGAGGGATTGATTGGGCTCCATCCACAAGCACCGGAACGTTTTTCGAGTGAGCGATAGAAATAATTTCCTTTACAGGATTTACCGTACCAAGTGTGTTTGATACGTGAGTAATGGCAACCAATTTTGTTTTTGCCGTAAGCAGTTTTTTGTATTCGTCCATCCGCAATTCTCCAGCGTTGGTTATCGGGATAACTTTAAGTAACGCGTTTTTTTCTTCGCATAACTGTTGCCACGGAAGAATATTACTGTGATGCTCCATCTCACTCACGATAATCTCGTCTCCGGCATTCACAAATTTTTTCCCAAACGTAGTAGCTACAAAGTTAATGCTCTCGGTAGTTCCTCTTGTAAAAATTATTTCATGCTCATGTTTTGCGCCTATATGTTTTTGAACAGTAATTCGGGCATTTTCGTATTCATCGGTTACATCCTGACTCATGCGATGAACTCCACGGTGAATGTTGGCGTTCTGCACAGTGTAATATTTTATGAGGGCATCAATAACTTGTTTTGGCTTTTGTGTAGTAGCTCCGTTGTCAAAATAAATCAGTGGCTTACCGTTCATCGTCCGCAAAAGGATTGGAAAATCTTTTCGAATTTCCTGAACACCAAAGAGAGATGTTTTTATAATTTCTGTTGTTTGTGCCATTTGTTCAATCGTTTATTTTAGTAAAGAAAGAAATTCAGTTTTTTTGTTTCCACGTTAAATTTTCCTGAATAATAAGTTGTAATAGCGCTACTGTTTGTATCATTTGACAGGTATCCAGTGTTTATCACGAGGATAACCAAACCACATTATCCTTTTGACAACATCTTTTTTTTGAAGGGTGAGAATACCTTTAAGGGTTTCAATACTATTACGATCAGTGTCCTTTAAAGAAGCCTTATAGTTTTTGGATTCTTGCGTTAAACAGCATTTGAATTCACTCCATTGCTTATCATTGTTCCTACCATAAAATGTAACACCAGTCCTAAAATCG
>JAYUXA010000105.1:0-17797 GCA_043753245.1 Chitinophagaceae bacterium | reverse complement strand
GAAAATTCCGCATGATATACTGCATTACTTTTTTCATAGGGTCGTATCCATCTGCTTCAAAGGATTGAAAGAAATTAGGACAGGATAACAGTTTATATTCGGTGCAATTTGCCAATAAATGAAAAACAGAAAATAAAGAAAATAGCTGTTCATCCGGTGGCTGTAAAATCATTTTTTTCATGATACCGGTTATCTTTTCTCTGGTTGCCCCTTCTATCAGACAACCTCTTTCTGCCTCATTGATTATTTTATTCAATTTTCTATTCTCTGGTATTTTGAAGAATGTATTACCCAGGAAATCTGGTAAAAACTGAATAACAATGCCTTCTCCCTGAAAGCCATTTTTATTATAGTAGTAAGCATAATCACACAGCCATTCATGCGGTAAGTTGGATCCCATCAATACCAAATCGCCATCTTCAAACCTATCAATAGAATCGCCTACCATTCGCTTTCCTGAGCCTTTAACAATCAATACCAGTTCAAGGTCTGGATGAAAATGCCATCTGGAAAAGGGATGAGTTTCATGGAATACTAAAAAAGATTTGTCATAATCTTTTAACAATCGTACTTCCACTGCTTTCATAACTAAAACTTTTGAAATTTTAAATAAATTTCAGCAAATATTTTTATAAAACATCAAAAAAATCGCGAAAGTACCATTTTTGAGTATAAAAGTATCATGTAAATAAAGAAGACACGATTATTTTTATCTGGTAGTTTAATTTCTAAAAAATGTTCCGTTTAAATACTAAAAGATTTGTAAATAAGTGTATTATCAATTTTATTTGTAAAAATCAACCAATCTGCTTTAGGTTGGTTATGTATCCTCTATATGCAATGTTATCAGCAATCATCAGCTTTATTTGAAAGAGCCAGGAAATCACTGGCAGGCGGAGTGTCTTCCGAATTCCGAAAATTTAACTATCCCCATGCTCTTTTTTATACCCATGCAAAAGGTAGTAAAATATACGATGCAGATGGCAATGAATATATCGATTTTAGCCTCAGCCAGGGGCCAATGATAGTTGGGCATGGCAATGAGCATGTTTTAAACCTTGTGGAAGAATACAGCAGAAAGGGGCAGCTTTTTGCAGGACAACATATACTGGAAATTGAACTGGCAGAAAAACTTCAAAAAAATATTCCATCTGCAGAATTAATTCGTTTTTGTGTGGATGGTTCAGAGGCAGTACAGACAGCATTTCGTGTAGCCAGAGCCAAAACAGGCAGGAAAAAATTTTTGCGGTTCGAAGGCCATTACCATGGCTGGCTGGATAATGTTTCCTGGGGTATCTCCACACCCTCAGCAGAAGCGTTAGGCTCAAGAGAAGACCCCCGGGTATTTCCCTGGTCTGCCGGGTTGCCAGAGCGGGTAAAAGAAGAATTTTTTATACTTCCGTGGAATGATTTATCCTTAATTGAAAATTTCTTAAAGCTGCATTACGCTGATACCGCAGCAATCATAATGGAGCCTGTAATGTGTAACAATGGCTGTATTGCCCCCGTAGAAGGGTTTTTGAAGGGAATAAGAGAACTTTGCGATGAGTATAAGATTGCCTTAATATTTGATGAAGTGATAACAGGCTTCCGAACCTCTCTTGGTGGGGCGCAAAGCTATTACGGAGTTACTCCAGACTTATCCATATTTGCTAAGGCGATGGCAAGTGGGTATCCCATTTCTGCAATTGTTGGTAAGCAGGAATGGATGCAATCGTTGGTAGATGGTTCAGTTATACAGGCAGGCACTATGAATTCGAGTAACCCAACAGTGGCCGCAGCATTAGCTACCATACAATTATTGGAGAAAGAAGGGGTTTATACAAAACTATTTTTGTTAGGTAAACGTTTAATGACCGGACTTAAACTTTGCAGTGAAAAATACAACCAAAACTTAGTTGTGCAAGGGTTAGGGCCCATGTTTCATACAGGATTTATCAATCAACCTGAAGTTAAAGATTTTAGAGAGGTGCTTGGTTACGATAAGGTAAAGTTGGGTAAATTTATATCAGGCATACAAAATGAAGGTATCAGGGTTATTGGCAGGGGGCTATGGTACATTTCTACAGAACATACAGAGGAAGATATTGATCTGGCCCTGAAGGCGGCCGATAAAGTATTGAAACATATTGACGATTAAATTTGAGCTGTATACAGAGGCATGTAACAAAAGCCAATTTAATTATTGAGGTAGTAATGAATATCTTATTTTACGATAATTTATACTTTATAAAATGGATAATCAGGAAAAGAAAAGAATAACAATAGGAGTAGTTGGATTAGGACTGATGGGATCCAGCATTGTTACTGCCCTATTAATATCAGATTACAAGGTTATAGCGGTAGCTCCAGTCAGGGAAGATTTAGACCATGCTCCGGAGTGGGTTACTCATTACTTACATGAATCTTTAAAACACAGGCTTATTTTTGATCCTGTTGCCGATTATATAAACAAAGTAACGTTTACGGAAGATTACAGTGATTTAAAAAATTGTGGTTTGGTAATGGAGTGTGTCACTGAAAATATTGACGTAAAAAAATCGGTTTATCAAAAAATCGAACAACATATTTCTGCAGATGCCATACTTACCACAAATACCTCAGCAATACCAATAGATTTTTTAAAAGAACATGTACAGCATCCTAACCGGTTTGTTGGCGTACACTGGGCGGAACCTGCATTTACTACTAAATTTCTTGAAATTGTCTGCAGCACTAAAACAGATATCGCCATTGCAGAACACTTATATAAAATTGCTGCTACCTGGAATAAGGAACCTACTTTATTAAGAAAAGATATACGTGGCTTCATTACTAACAGGATAATGTATGCAATGTACCGGGAGGCTTTTTATTTGGTGGAAAATGGATATGCCAGTGTTGATGATGTTGACCGTAGTTGCAGGAACGATGGCGGGCACTGGATGCCATTTTGCGGCCTTTTCAGGTATATGGACATTACTGGCTTACAGTCTTATTATCATGTCATGAAAGATCTCTTCCCTACTTTAAGTAATCAGGCAGAAGTTCCCGATCTGATTAAAAATATTGCAGAAGATGGAGGAACTGGTATTACTAACGGTAAAGGATTTTATAATTACACTAAACAAGAGGCTGCAGAATGGGAAAAAGCGTATGAAGAATTTGCATTTGATATTCGTGAATTGTCAAATAAATACCCAATAGATCTTGTTGAAAAAAGAATTCATGCTTTAAGTGATACCTTAAATACCAATCAATTGAAAGAAGCTCATAAAAATATACTGATTCCTGAAGAGAAAAATAGTTAAATCATTAATTATTTCTTACGTATTGATTAACTATGAAAAATGCTAATTGATGTTTACGATTGATGGACATTTAGACCTGGCAACAAATGCCATTTTCTTAAATAGGGATTTAACCAAATCTGTATATGAAATAAGAACAAAGGAAAAGGAACTGGGATGGACTGATACACAGGATCGGGGAAATGGTACGGTAGCCTTGCCAGAAATGCGAAAGGGTAATGTGGGCCTTGCTATTGTAACGATTATTTCCAGATATTCGGAATTTGGTAACCCATTAAGTACGTTAGGATTGCCAGGCTGGCATTCGCAGGAGCAGGCTTATGCATACGGGCAAGCGCAGCTATCCTGGTATCAGTTGATGGAAGAAAAAGGAGAACTTTTACAAATAAAAAATGCAAAACAGTTAGAAAATCATCTTAAAGTCTGGACGAGTGATATTGATACTCATAAAATAAAGCCTATTGGTTTTATTTTAAGTTTAGAAGGTGCCGATTCTATTATTAGTAAAAAATATCTTGAAAAATATTACCAATCAGGGCTGAGAGCTATCGGCCCGGCACATTTTGGCAATGGCCTGTATGCAGCAGGAACGCATTCCGATGGAAGTGGATTAACATCAATTGGAAAAGAATTGCTGAAAGATATGGACAGTCTGGGTATCGCATTGGATGCAACACATTTAACTGATAAGGGATTTTTTGAAGCGATGGATCTGTTTAACGGAGTAGTTTGGGCAAGCCATCAAAACTGCAGGGCTATTATAAAAGGAGAGCGGCAATTTAGTGATGAGCAGATAAAAATAATTGGTGACAGGGGAGGAGTAATTGGTGGGGCATTGGATACATGGATGCTTCACAACGATTTTAACATGGGAACAGACAGCCCTAAACAACTAGGCATTAATTTAGAAAAATTAATTGATCATTTTGATCATATTTGCCAACTTTTTGGTAATTCAAATCATATTTGCTTTGGAACAGATCTGGATGGGCTATTTGGCACAGAACAAACACCTTATGATATGGATACCATTGCAGACATACCGCAATACGAAAAAATATTAACCAGAAAAGGGTATTCTACTACAGATATTGAAAACATCTTTTACAAAAATTGGGTAAGGGTATTAAAAAGTGCTTTACCTGCTAATTAAATTATCCGTCAACCAGCCTAATAAGGAAGGCAAATGAAATTATCACACTAACCTGCAATAAGTGAATACGGGTGGTCTGTAAAAATATAAATAAGCAAATGTCAATTATTTTATATGGCAGATAAAAAATCGAACTGGTATCCATTATTTATTATCGGTACACTTTTTTTTGTTTTTGGTTTTATTACCTGGCTCAATGGAATCTTAATCCCTTATTTTCAAATATGTCTGGATCTGAATAATTTTCAGTCTTTTCTGGTCGTATTAGCTTCCTTTAGTGCCTATTTTATTATGGCGTTGCCATCTGCATGGGTTTTAAAATTTACCGGGTATAAAAAGGGTATAAGTTTAGGATTATTTGTAATGGCCGCTGGCACTTTTTTATTTTTACCGGCTGCTTACGCACGGGCGTATCCCTTATTCTTAACGGGATTATTTATTACTGGTTCGGGCCTTGCTTTGTTGCAAACAGCGGCTAATCCATATGTAGCTATTATAGGACCAATCGAAAGCACGGCTCAACGAATTGGCTTCATGGGTTTATGCAATAAGATTGCCGGAATAATTAGCATTACTATTTTGGGAAAAATATTTTTATTTAAAGCAGATGATGTTATTGCAAAATTAAATACATCGACTATTGGTGAAAAATCGATTATTTTAAATAACTATATTTTGAAAGTAATTGAACCTTATTTGGTGATATCCTGTGTACTGATACTTTTGGGCATATTAATTCTATTTTCTAAATTGCCCGAAGTTAAGGAAGCTGAAAGTACAAACACCGGATTGGAAAATGACAGCCAGACAACAAAAAAGATTCTGCATTATCCTTACCTGGTGCTGGGAGTACTTGCCTTGTTTTTTTCCGCAGCATGTGAAGGGATACCCGTTGATGGCATTGTAATTTACAGCAGGATGATTGGTGTAAAAATGGCACTGGCCAGGCACTTTGCAACCTTTACTTTGTGTGCCATGTTATTAGGCTATTTATTTACAATTATTGCTATCCCTAAATATATTTCTCAGCAAAAGACATTAAAATTAAGTGCAATTTTAGGTTTAGGACTAACGGCAATATCCATTTTTAGTGGAGGAATGCTCAGTATTTACTGCATTATCCTTATGGGCTTTGGTTCGTCTATGTTATGGGGTACCATCTGGGGTTTATCCTTACGTAATTTAGGGAGTTACACTAAGCAAGGATCTGCTTTATTACTAATGTCAGTGATTGGTGGAGGAATCTTTCCGATTATTTATGGTAAATTATTGGATATAAATCCTAAGTATGCCATTTCGCTTCTTATTCCATGTTATCTGGGGATTCTCTTCTATTCAATTTATGGCTACCGCATTGAAAATTGGAAAACAATCAATCCATTTTATAAAAAACCATCAATCGGTTAGATGGTCTGTACTTATTTCTAATATTTTTAAGGGGATCATACCTACGTTTATCCTAATTCAATTATATTGATCAATATGAAAACTACGTTTCTTGCAGGTGCTGCTAAAGTAGATATAACGCCCACTATGGGTAGTAATGTTGGTGTTGATTTTCAAACTCACTATGCCCGCTTTTTTCATGATTCCCTGTTTGCGAAAGTATTAGTGCTGAAAGATGAAAGCCTGACTATGGCAATAATTGTTGTTGATATCTGTATCATGTCATCGGAGATGATGGATTCAATAAAGGAAGAAATATATAGGGAAACGGCCATCGAACCAAAGCATATACTTCTGTCAAGTACACATACCCATGCAGCACCCGCAGTAGTAGGCTTATTATTATGCGCTCCTGATTTAGCCTATATAAAAATTTTACCCGGCTTAATTGTAAGGGCTGTTATACAGGCTGTAAGTAAACTTAGACCAGCAGGTATAGCATCGGGACAAGACAATGTTCCGCAACATGTTAGGTGCAGAAGGTATTTTATGAAGCCTGATTTTGTGACAAAAAATCCTGTAACGAATAGGACAGATATAGTTAAAACTAACCCTATCGGTGCAGAGCATTTAATTGAGTCGCCAGTTGCGCTTACCGATCCTGGTTTAAGTTTCCTGGCGGTAAAAGGTCTGGATGGCCGTTGGATAGCAGTATTAGGAAATTATTCTTTGCACTATGTTGGGGACTGGCATGTTGATTCTATTACAGCGGATTATTTTGGTGAATTCTCTGAACAAATAAAAGACCTGTTAAATGCGAATGAGGAGTTTGTAGGCATAATGAGCAATGGCACCAGTGGGGATATTAATATCTGGGACTTTATGGAACCGGATCGTTACCCCACCGGGCATTTAGCCAAAACAAAACTTATTGGAAACGATTTGGCTGTTAATATTTTTAACCAAATACAAAAAGCGGAATGGGATGAAAACCCATCGTTACAAATTGAATATAATGAAATTGAAGTGGTTGTAAGCAAGCCCACTTTAGCAGAACTGGATGCTGCTAAAGAGATTGTGCAGCAAAATGATTATGGTACCCTTACTATCGATGAAAGCGGCATTAGGAGTATTTATGCCAGAGAGCAGCTATTGTTAAATGAGTATCCGGATACATCCATAACAAAAGTACAGGCAATAGGAATTGGTAAGCTTATAATTGGCACATTGGGAGGTGAGTTTTTTGCCGAAACAGGTTTGTGGTTAAAAGCAAATATGAAAGGGCTTAATTACTTTACCATTAGTTTTGCCAACAGTTACGATGGATATGTGGCACCTGCGCATGAATTTGAAAGAGGAGGATACGAAACCTGGCGGGCCAGAAGCAGTTACCTGAAGGCTGGCTCTGAAGAAATTATACGAAATGAATTGCTGAAGTTGCTAAAAACGGTATGTTTGAAAAAGTAATAGGATAAAGTACTATTTATTTACGTTTCAATCAGTATAACTACATGTTGAAAATTTCACAGCTCTATGTTTATCCCGTAAAATCATTAGGAGGCATACCCTTAGTCACGACTGATATTACTATCAGGGGACTACAGTACGACAGACGGTGGATGCTGGTTGATGATAATCAATCCTTTATTACTCAAAGGGAATTTCCGGTATTGTCGATGCTGAAGGTTGAAATAGGAAATGGCTTTCTTACCATTAGCGATAAAAAATTTAATAATCCAGATCTGCAGATCCCGTTTGATGAATTTAACAATAGAGAATATGATGTTACTATATGGAATGCAGTATGCAGGGCAAAGGGTATAAGTAAATATATAGATGATTGGTTTAGCGGCATACTCAAAATAAACTGCCGGTTAGTGTATATGCCCGAAGAAACAATGCGGCCGGTAAATACTGTATCGGGCTATGCACCAAAAGAAAAATTCACCTCCTTTGCAGATGCGTATCCGTTCTTAATGCTGAGTGAAGAATCCTTAAATGACCTGAACGCACGTTTAACAACACCAGTTGTAATGAACAGGTTTAGACCGAATATAGTATTTACCGGAGCAACCCCTTATTTTGAAGATGAGATGAAGGATTTTGGGATCAATGAACTAAGATTTACTGGCCTGGAAAATTGTGCGCGTTGTTCTATTATCAGTATTGATCAGGATAATGCAACTGTTAGCAAGGAGCCCCTAAAAACGTTATCCGTTTATCGCAGGAATGGGAAAAAGGTTTGTTTTGGAAGATATGTAGTTCATTCAGGTGTAGGCAAAATCAGTGTTGGCGATAGCATCTCCATCCACTAAAATGACCAGTAGGTTTTCATGGCTGTTGGTTTTTTTATTATTATGATCGGGAACTTACTATTGATTGACATATACTATTTTCATATTCTTCTTATTAATAACAATACTGCTTTTAATACTGATTTCTAATATTAGACTACTATAATTAAATTAAACAAACTAATGGAAAAAAAGCATATTAAGCATCCCGAAAGATCAGAGGAATTTATAACAGGTGCCTATTCGGATGGTGTGCAGTCGGGTGATTTTTTATTTGTAAGCGGACAGGCTGCGGTTGATTTTAAAAAGTCAACTTTTGTTTTGGGTACTATTGAAGAAGAAACAATAAAGACCCTTGATAATATAAAAGCTATCATTGAGGCGGCTGGTGGTGCAATGGATAATATTGTAAAATGCACAGCACACTTATCGGACATAAATGATTTTGATAAGTTTAACTCTGTATATGCCACCTATTTTACTGGCGTAAAACCAGCAAGAACAACTGTTCAGTCTGTTTTAGCAGAAGGAATAAAAGTGGAAATAGATGCTATAGCGATTATTAAAAAATAAAGTAAATGCCTGTAATTTAGATAGATGAATACCATGATAACTGCTATTGTTCCTTTCTTAGAAATTAAAATTTAATACTACCTGCCATGGTGAAAAGTACTATAGTACTTATATGTCTTTTAGAAATTGCATGCTTAAGCTGTACGGATTCGGTGTCTCCTGGTAAGTCGGCCACCGTGCCTCCTTTAAATAAAAGCCTGGCGGTCAAACCACCCATGGGTTGGAATTCCTGGGATTGTTTAGGATGGGATGCGAATGAAAAGGAAGTGAAGGCAGCCGCTGATTATATGAAGGCTAACCTTATGCATATGGGGTACGAATATATTGTTATCGATCAATTATGGTATGGCGATTCCAGCGCCTCCAGTTTTGAAGATTTTGTTCATGAACGTATACCAGTTAAGCCAACTTACCGCTTAGATGAATATGGGCGCTTATTGCCAGACACTACAAAATATCCATCTGCAAAAGGGAATAATGGATTTAAACCTATGGCAGACTACATACATGGATTAGGATTAAAATTTGGGCTTCATTTATTAAGAGGTATCCCCTGGAAAGCGGCAGATGCAAACCTGTCCATCATGGGTACTAAATTTAATGCGGCTTCTATAGCACAGCCAACAAAAGGTTGCGACTGGTATGATGGTTTCTATGGTGTGGACATGTCAAAACCCGGGGCGCAAGAGTATTACAATTCTGTTTTTAAATTATTTGCAGAATGGGGAGTCGATTATGTAAAGGCAGATGATATGGTGAATAAGGAAGAAATCGAAGGGATGAGCAAAGCTGCCAGATTATCGGGCAGGGATATACTGTTGAGCGTTGTTCCAGGCAATGATATACCCATGTCTTTTTTGAAAGAAAATGTACACATGGCAAGAACGGGTTATGATTTTTGGGATGTATGGCAGATGCTAAAACAGGGTTTTCCGGTAGCTGCAAAAGTTGCGAAAGAGGCAGGGACAGGGTTCTGGCCAGATTTGGATATGTTGCCGATTGGAAAAATTGGTAAGAAGATCTCTTACAAAGGTCCGGATGAACGGATAGCCAATTTCAATGTTCCGGAATTACATTCCCTGTTTTCATTATGGTACATTTCCAGGGCACCATTAATGATTGGTGGTTATCTTCCTGAAACAGACAGCATTACTTTACAGCTACTACAAAATCAGGAAGCCTTATCGGTTAACAGAATTGGGAAAAATCCACGCCAGGTAAAATTTAAAAATGCCATCATCATCTGGATGGCAGATATTGAAGATTCTGAGGATAAGTTCCTGGCTTTTTTCAATCAATGGGAATCAAAACAACCTATTGATATTAGAATAAACTTTGCAGATTTGGGTTTAACCGGAAAGAATTATCACGTAAAAGATCTATGGGCTAAATCAGATAAAGGCAATTTTAAAGATTTTTTTTCCTCAAAGATTGAAGCACATGGCGCTGGTTTGTATAGACTAAAGGCAGGAAACCCACAATAGGCTCGTACTTATTTTGCAAAGATAAATCACATGCCATAAAAGTAGGAAGTGATTTAAATAAATCTACTATTTCTAATTTTACTCAGGATCTTCAAGGGAGAATACCTGGCCTAACTGCAATTCAAAGTTCAGGTCAGCCTGGTGCAGGTGTCCAGGTTAAAATCAGGAGTAATCCTTCCTTTGCTTCTTCAGGTGTGTTGTATGTCTTAGATGTGTTCCCATTAATGACAATGCCGGAGAACTCAGCATAAGACTCCAAGAAAAATGAATTGGTTTATCATTTAAATATAAATACAACATAATGGAAAGAAAATCTTTTTTGAAAGCAAGTGCTATTGCTGCAATATCGGGAGTCGTAGCATCGACTACTAATGCGACAACAATTCCACATACCAGAACAATCGTTAATTCTTGCCATGATGTGCCTGAAATCATCAAGTCGTATACTGCAGCCGATCACAGAAATAGACTGGAAAGCATTGCTTTCGGTGAGATGCGGATTACCAACTGCGTCAGGAAATTTTTAATCACAAGCTACATCCCCGGACATGCCGTGTTTGAACCTAGCAATGCAAACTGGGAACCCAATGATAAAGATGATAAAGAACTCACAAATCTAAAAAAAATTGGAATTGGCATTATTCAACCCTGGAGTAAATGGGCTACGTGCTGGGGAAAAAACTACTTAATTGCCAAGAACCCTGAAGGATTTAAAAGATTTGTAAAATTAGCCCAGAGTCATGGGTTAAAGGTAATTCCCTATACCTCGACCCAATTTTTTGAGAGAACAGATAAAAATTTTAAAAAAGAATGGGCTTGGCCGAAATCTTTTGATCTGGTTGAGTTTGATTACCATTTGGCAAAATGCTCACCTGCCAGCCCAGACTGGCGGGCATATACCTTGCATCGTCATCTGTATGTTTTGGATGAATATGGTGTCGACGGGCTTTACAACGATCTGGGATATAATAGGCCAGGAGAACAGGAAGATTTTTACAGGCCTTCGAATAAGCGTAAATGGGCTGAAGATGAAGTGCTGGCCTTTAAAGAGGGCCCTAAACAGGACGGTGCCATGGCCGATTTCCTGGCTTTGCTTTACGCTGAAGTTAAAAGAAGAGGAGGTATCTATAAGTTGCATAAAGAAGGGGTGGATACTGTTTACACTGACATGAAGGTGTATGACTATTTATGGGTGGGCGAGGCTGCCGGCGATCTCAATTTTGTAAGAGAATCTACAAAACATTATGTTCCTTATCTCTCACCACAACGATTGGTTAGCACTTCAAATGAAGACGAATCCTTCATAAATTCGATACCCTATATGCAATTCCCCATTATTGGCCATGGACAACCAGGGGAACAGGGTGAAAAATATTTAGACAAATTTAAATACTGGTTTAATCTTTATAAACCAATGACGGAAGAAGGCACATGGGTGTGGATCGATATTGCATCTTCCGAATTATTTCAATCTGCTTTACCGAAAAACACTGTTGCGTCTTTATTCGTCAACAGAGATGTATACCTGGTCATAGCAAATTATAATAATACACCATTCGATGTTATTACAACTGATAAATTTGCTTCTGTTGTCAACACAAATATAAAGCTGCAAAACGCCTGGAATATAAAGGGACGTTCATTGGAAATACTAAAAATGGTGAAATCTTAGGCCAAAGGAAACGAGTCGTGGCGTGAAAAGAGCAACCAATGGCAAGCTATCGTTTAAAATAGGTTGATTACTATCTTATATGTAGTGCTGCTGAATTTGAATCTTTTCAACCTTTCCTTTTTTGGCTCGCATACAGCAAATATACTTACAAGCTCTAGTGGTTATGAAGTATTTGCTTTATAAGTTTCTATTCAAGTCAATTGCATTTACAAACTAATATGCGTAATATGATGCTTAGAACTTTTATTTTTTTAATGCTTGTTTTGCTTTCCCAAGTATTATTTGGTCAAAGCGATATGCCTTATGTTCAGGGTGTTTACTACAAAGCTTCCTCGGGAGAGACACCTGTAATAACCTTCTTAAAAGGAAGTGGGTATGCAAAGTTTGGATTTTTTATTGACGAGCCTTCCAAATATACTTTCTTGATTGAGGCAAAGACTAATGTACAGGGTGTTGTAAGTGTAAAAAAAGACAGCATTACTATTTCAAATCCAAATACCGTTAAAATTTGTATTAAGCCATCTAAGTTTAAGGTGGTAGCTGGTAAGTCCTATTCAATAAATGCCAGTTATTATGATCCATGGATACAACCCGCCGAAAAAGACGGAGAGCTTATCATTGAATTGGCCGAACCGTCAAATTGCACAATAGTAATTGAAGATGCACATAGTGGTAATCAGTTAGAAAACGCTTCATTTGATAAAGGCAGTTTCAATGATTTATTTAAAGGATGGAAAACTCACCAATCAATGGCCGGAACGGTATCTGTTAATAAGTCCATAGTTCGCACTGGAGGTTCAAGTATGGCTCTAACTAAAAATGAAATTCCCGGAACTGTTTCATTCTCGCTGGCTGAGCCTGTAAAAGTTGAAGCTGGGAAAAGTTATTTAGCTGCTGGATATTATCATTTGGAAAATGCACGATATGGCAGTGTATTTAATTTTATAGTGACTATTTCTTCTCCCAGCAAAAATGATATTCGGGTTGAACCAATGTATACAAGCACAAGAATTATTTATCCTATGCCAATCAGTAATCCGAAGAGCGGCTGGACCCGGACATTTATGAACGTTAATATTCCTGCTGATTATGCGAATGCTAAAGTTAATATGCAGATTGAAGTTAGCGGTGTTCCCTATTCAATCTTTTTTGACGATATGGAGTTTCGGTTAAATCCTTCACCTGCTCCGCAATACACAAATTATCTTTCCGCTGCAATTAATAAGCCCTTTTACAGTAAAGAAGAAGTTTATTCAATATTGCAATCAAAAGTACCAGTTAAAGTAGAGCTTCCCCAAATCGGCAAAACTCCTTTAAAGATAAATGGTCAACCTGTTCCAATGATTGCTTTTTCTTCTATCTTTTCTCCGGAATGGCCAAATCAATCAGCACATAAAGAATATCTTAAGCATGGAATTAAAATTCATTTTATTCCTACTGTAGCCTATAGTGATAATCCCATAGAACGCACATGGGTGGGTGAAGGAAAATATGATTTTAAGCCTCTTGAAGAGATGTTGTCCAAGATGCTTGGTTTTGACCCTTCTGCTTGTATTATGCTCGATATTGACCCAACGCCATATCTTGAGTTAGGTGATAAACATCCGGAAGCCAGGTGGGTCAATGCTTTTGGGCAATACAGCGTAATGGAAAAAGAAGGTTGGAGAGCAGCAACAGAGCGCAAGCCCGGCGAATACTGGAACTTGTCGTACACTGCCGAAATTGTACAAAAAGAGACATCCGCATATTTTGAAGCCTTGGGAGAGTTTTTAAAAACGAATGTTTTAGGAAAAGCAGTAGTAGGTATTCATATCTCCGGAGGTACAGACGGGCAATGGTTCAGAAGAGGGTGGTTAAATGGATTTGGCTCATTTGATCATTCGGAGGGGGCTGAAAAAGCATTTCAGGTTTGGTTAAAAAACTATTACAAAAGTGATATTGAAGCTCTGAGGAAAGCATGGGGAACAAAAGACATTACTTTCGAAACTGTTACTTTATCCTCGGAAAAGGAATTAGCGCCAGCTAAATATTTCTTAAAATCAGGTACAACGGGAGATCAGCGAATAATAGATAATCTTCTTTTCAATGAAGAAGGAAACGAGGGCCTATCAGGTACTATCAACCGTTATTGCAAAGCATTTAAAAATGCAGTTGGACGGCCATCACTAACTTTTACTTATTATCCGAAAAAACATGATGCACTCAGAACACTTATAGAACAACCCTATTTGGACGGGATACTTGGTGTAATGGAGTATGGATATCTTAGAAATCTTGGGCAAACAGGCGGAAATGAATCTTCGCCCGGATCATTGAAACTTCACAATAAACTATTCCTTACTGAAATGGATTATCGCACGGAGTATGCGACGTCCTGGGGAGAAGATGGAAATCACCATCGAAGAAATGTGGTGACAATGCGAAGTCCGGAGGAATTGGCGAATCAAATGCGCCGTGATTTAGGCAATAGCTTGTGTCAGGGTCAGGGTGGATGGTTTTATGGCCTTTGCGGTCATATCTGGGGCAATGATGAATACTATTTAGTAATGGATGAAGCTGTTAAGGGTGCACAATTGGGAATGAATGAGCCGCTATATGAAGATCACGGTCAGATAGCAATATTTCGTGATGAAAAGAGCCGTTCTTATCTAAGTGGCTGGCGGGGACCTGCTTCTGATTCTATTATAGATAATCCATGGATGCCAAGTCTAGCCTATGAGTCTCATTTAATGGGCACTTATTGGATAAGGGTACCTTTTAACAGATCTGGCCTGCCATGGGATGATTATCTTTTAACTGATCTTACTAACCCTAAACTACCTATGTATAAAATTTATGTTTTTCTAAATAGCAGCACCTTAACCCCTAATGAAATAAAGTTTATCCGGCAAAATTTGCAGAAAGATGGAAATGTATTGTTATTCTTTAATAATGCTGGATACTCTATTGGTAATTATGAAGAGAATATAAAAAACCTAACCGGCATGAAGGTTAAATGCAATGCTCAAAAAATTATTGGAAAGGGTAGCAGTTATAATGAGTTAAAAAGTATTCCAATAAAAGGGCTGTCTAATTTATATACCGCATCCACTACTCCACTTTTTTATGTAGATGATCCAACAGCTATTCCAATTGCAAGTATCTCGGGCATAAACAAGATTGGCGCTGCGATAAAGAATAATAAAACCTGGTCATCGGTTTACCTTTCTTTACCCGGAATTATTTCTCCGGAGTTTATAAGGGGCATTGCAAAACTGGCAAATGTTGTACCTGTCGGTCCACAAGAGGATGTTACCTATGCGGGCAATGGTTTTATTATAATCCATGCGATGACAGCAGGTGAGAAAACATTACGATGGGAAGGTAAAAGCGATCTGTTTGATATTACGACAGGTTCTACCATTGCAAAAGGTGTAGAAAGCTATAACCTGAAAATGGCACCTTTTGAAACGCGCTGGTTTAAGCGGAGACCTGTTAAGTAGAAAAATTTTATTTGTAGTTGCAAGTATAATCCTCTATTGATTTTTTATTAAAATCTTTATAAATGAATGCAAATGAACTATTGGGAGCCCTGCAGTATATATTAGCTCGGTTTGTCATCTATAAACACTTAATTTTATGAAAAAAACAATTTTAACGATCAGCTTTCTGATTTTTGTTCTATCAGAATTTTACGGTCAGGGGTATGTTGTTACTTATCCAAAGGAGCCTGATGCCGCACTTAGTGAAAACTATACTGTATATGTTAATGAAATTTCCATTAATGTTCATAATGTTGCTACAAATAATGATGTTTCCTATGCACATTTTTCATTTGCAGGAAAAGTTACGGTACGTGTGCATAGCAATACCATTGTAAACACTTACAATCTAAGCCCTCATGGCTATGGTATTGTATCTTCAAAATCGGGACAGGATATTATTTTTGAGTTGGACAGGCCCAGGAAACTTGTATTGCAAAATGTGAATTCCCTAACGGAGACACTTTGTATCATTGGTGACCCGATCGAAGAATATATACCCGTACCAAATGGATCCTCCGTAGTTGATGTAACTCAAATCGGTATTGACAACTCAGGAGCAGCCGATGATCTAAATCAAATTAAAAAAGCTTTAAATAATTTACCAGATGGAGGAATTTTGTATTTTCCTGCCGGTCGCTATTCTGCAGGTGGTACAATTCCCATGGTGTCAAATAAATGTATTTATCTGGCCGGCGGGGCTGTATTGCAGGCTTCTCCAAATGGAGAGCTATCACTAAATTTTGACAATGCCAGCAATGTAAAAATATTTGGCAGAGGATCTATTGATGGTTTGGGTGATTCGAAACGAGGCGCATACAATAGGGAAGCCGGGGCTTGTTTACTGGCAAAAACTGATAGTACGAAGTCCGATAATTGTATAATTGATGGCATTATACTAAAAGGGGCTATAACCTGGACAGCAATTATTATGGGCACCACTAACTGGACAGCCTATAATCTAAAAGTGATTAACGGTTCCAGATATCCTAATCATGATGCATGGGATCCTCATAATGCTATAAACATGATGTTTGACAATTGTTTTGTTTATGGAACCGATGATGGAATTGCATTTTCAACAACCCGTGATAATCTTAATCTGAACGCCACATTCAGAAATAGTGTATTCCTTAACAATCATTATGGGGCTACGATACGAATTGGCCCATGGATAGGTGAGAACACATCAAATATAAGAGTAGAAAATAACGATCATTTATTATCAGGAACAAACGAACATGCGCTCGCTTTTTGGATTGGGGGTTCCATAAGTAATATTAAATATTTGGGAAACAGGGTAGAGAAGGCAAGGTCTGGACTGATATTAATGAGAACCAATTGGAAAGACCATTATGCGGGAGTGCAGAGTGGAAGTGTTAATAATGTAGTGTTCGACCGCTTGACAGCAGAAACTGTTTCGCCTGGTATCTATGACGGTTACAAAAATCAACTGGAAGGACCGAATGCTACCAATTTTATAAAGAATATTACATTCAAAAATTTCTATCAGGAAGGATCTTTGATAACCTCCTCCAAGTCTGCAAATATGAATTTGTTAGGCCCCAACGTATCTAATTTATCATTTGGAGTAAGCAGTACTCCTCTAATTCAAATTTCAGCAAATTCGCATATTGCTTATAGAAATGGCGGAAATCCGGGGAAATTTGTTATTTCCCGTAGCGGTGGAAGTACTACAAATGCGCTTAATGTAAATTATAAAATTCACGGGAATGCTACAAACGGAACAGATTACAGCACTATTCAAGGTTCAGTTATCATTGCTTCCAATTCCAGTTTCGCTGAAATTATTATTTTGCCAAGCTCTACACCATCTGACTCTCCGTACAAGACAGTCTATCTAAGCCTTAACAGCTCTGACAATTACATATTAGGTCCCAATTATGATGCTGTAGTTACAATTGCAAACTAAGGTTCTTAAACATTATAAAGTAGATGTTAAGTCTATATCAAAGATAATTTATTGCAATTTGCTTTGAATTATTTGCCATTTCCTATTTGCTCACGTTTGACAATTCTATTGTTAAAGGTATCAGCAATAAATAACACACCATTATCACTGATCGTAATAGCTTGGGGGTCGTTAAACCTGGCATCATTTCCCTTTCCATCCTGATTATCTTCTACCAGGTACTTTCCTCCAATTGTTGAAACAATTCCGTCGGCAGTGATTTTCCTGATAATATCCCCTTCCGTATCGGCTATATAAAGTATTCCGTCTTTAGTAACAGTAATGCCCACCGGTCTGTTAAATGTTGCACGGATGCCTTTACCATCTGAAGATCCTATCTGCCCTGTAACGCCTGCCAGTGTAGTCACCACTCCTTTTGGATTAATTTTCCTGATAGTGCAGTTACCAGATTTATTTCCATCATAATCGGAATCAGCCACATAGATATTATC
>JAYUXA010000104.1:0-3853 GCA_043753245.1 Chitinophagaceae bacterium | reverse complement strand
GTTGCTAAAAGGTGTGCTGGCCTACATCTGCGCTGCCTTTGTGCTGCTTATGCTTTCTGCGCCACTGATGTATAATCACCTGGATAAGCGTCATATTTCCTGGTGTATTTATGCTGTAATTTTTTGTACGGGAATTATACGATCCTTTATTGGTCCTAATTTTGCGGCTTTAATTGCTACTATTGTCCCCAGACATTACTTACAAAATGCCACTACCTGGAGTCAAGGATCCTGGATGTCTGCATCCGTAACAGGGCATTCTTTAGGAGGATTTTTAATTGCTTTACTTGGTAATATGGGAACGATGGTGGTGATCTTTCTTTGCTTGATAATATCGTTCTTTATTTTAATAAAGCTTACCTCTAAACCAGTCCTTAAACCTACAGATTCCCTTCGCACCTGGGAAAGTGTCCGGGAGGGTTTGCAATTTGTTTTCCGTACAAAGGAATTATTAAGTGCGCTTACATTAGATATGTTTGCTGTACTATTTGGAGGCGCTGTAGCCATGGTTCCGGTTTATGCGCGCGATATTTTAAAGATCGGATCGATCGGATTCGGATGGTTGAATGCCGCCAGTGACATCGGTGCGATCATAGTGGTGATTGTTTTAACGATCGCTCCAATGAAAAAAGCGCAGGGTAGAAAATTATTTTATGCTGTAGGAGGATTCGGTCTGTGTATTATCATTTTTGGTTTATCACAATGGTTCCTGCTTTCCTTTGCTGCCCTGATGATCGGCGGTATGCTCGATGGGATCAGCGTAGTGGTCAGAGGCACGGTGATACAATTAAAAACACCGGATCACATGCGGGGCAGGGTGGGCAGTGTAAGCTCTATGTTTATCAATTCAAGCAATGAGCTCGGACAATTTGAGAGTGGACTGACCTCTAAACTGATGGGTGTGGTGCCTTCGGTTGTTTTTGGCGGATGTATGACGGTAGCGGTGGTGGTGACTACCTGGTTCAAGGCCCCGGGCCTGCGTAAATTTCAATATTGATCTTTATAAATAATTCCATATTAAAAATGAAATCAATATATTTTGAAAAATGCTTTTTGTTCCTCCAACGAAAAATCAGGCTATTACCGCTTCAGTTTAAAATCTTTATTTAATTGCGGACGTATTTTAGCATTGGCAACTTTCAGTCTTGTACTGTACATCCATAACGTCAGTCGGGTGAGTTTTTTATATCAATTGTTTTGGCCCCGTCCATCTGTGTTTGGTATTGTTAGTGTTAAAGAGAAGTAAAAAATATATAGAGATACCGGCTTTTAGAGGTACAACTTAAATTTTATTCTGTGCGAGTGCGCAAAAAAAGGAAAGCAGAATAACAGTATGCCCGATCTTCATAGTATAGGATAAGGCATTAAAAAGCCCTGCATGAAAACATACAGGGCTTTTTTTATTAGGGTTATTAAATTATTTTACTACGACAAACATATAGTCCGAATTTTTCATTCCTTTATTATCTGTGGTGGTCACCCGGAAAACATAAGTGCCTGTATGTGTAAAAGTTACTTTTGTCTGCGCGGAGTAGGGAGAAATAATTTTATAAGTAGGCGCTCCCCCGATTTTTTCCCATAAATACGATACGATTGTACCGTCTGGATCTTTTGAAGCAGAAGCATCCAGTGTCACATTCGCTCCGGTATAATAAGTGATCGACTGATCAGGACCAGCAACGGCTCCCGGCATTTTATTTCCTACCGGAGTAGGTGTTGGAGTAGGTGTTGGAGTAGGTGCCGGTGCCGGTGGAGCAACGACTATACCTCCTGTTCTTTTAAAACGCAGCAACCATTCGTACACATTGTATCCGTCCCATCTGTTAACAGGGTTGAACGCTTTAGCCCATGACGTATTATGGTCTTCGCCGCCATACAAAATAGTGACTTTATAATTGGATGCAAAAATCGGATTAGCGGCTTTGATCCAGTTAATCCAATTCGTAGCAAAACTAATCGGAACCATTCTATCGGTATTGGAATGAATAGTCCATACCGGAACATTTTTAGAAGCAATGGATTTAGCCAGTGTCTGACTTGGAGCAGTGCCACCGCAAACTGGTAGTACTGCTGCAGCATTTTGACCGTATACGGATGTAAAATCCCAGGTAGATCCACCACCGAGACTTAAGCCGGCAACATATATTCTGGAAACATCGACGCGGTATTTTTTAACGGCAAATTCAATAGCCGCCTGTACATCAACAGGCTTGGCTCTCACTTTAAACTGAGGTGCTACTACAATAAAAGAATATTTCTGTCCACCCACAACGAATTGAGCAGGAAACAGTCCTCTGCTAGCATAATAGGGTAAACCGCAACAGCCGATCCTGGCCGGGGATCCCTGGCCCAGTTCGCCTATTCCGTGAAGAAATATAATTAAAGGGTAATTTTTGGTAGTAAGGAAATAGCGGGCTGGTAATATTTCATAATAACTTCCCGAATTATTATTAATGTAGGTATTGTAGGTTTTAACAACTGGCCGGGCAGTCTCCGGAACATCGTCAGCGGCAGAATTGCTGGCTATTAAATCTGCATTTACTGGTTGGTCTTCAGTGGCTGTAACGTCTTTTTTGCAGGAAGCAAATGCGAGCACCACGAAAGCGGCGAGAGATAATACTTGGTTTCTAAGATGCATGAGTCGTAAGCTTTTAATAGGAAAAAAAATAGATCAACGGTTTATTGTTAACTAAAATGATGCCAAAAAAACTGGTGACCCTATGGAACTATATGGGGAAAAGAAGTCCCCGAAGCTGCTAATTGCCGAAATAAATATTGAAGTAAATGGTGTAACTGAATGTTTTTTAGCAAATAGAATGGCACATAAAATTTATTACTACCTTAAGTTATTGTTAATAAAAAATCTCAAAAATGAAAATTCTGCACAAAAGTAAATTCTGGATCCTGGCCTTTGTTTTCAGCATTTCGTTTGTAGCCTGCAAATCCAAAGCACCAGAACCTCCCGTGGTGGTGGTTCCGGATACAAGTATGGTAGCAGCTCCTGTTGCCCCTCCTGCGCCTGTAGTTATTGCTGTTGACGACACGCTTACCAATTCCGTAAAGGATGCTATTAAGGACTTTCCAGGGGTAAGCACAAGTATCAGTAACGGAGAAATAACCCTTACCGGAAGTATTAAAAGAGCACAGTTGCCAAAGCTTATGGCGGGCTTACATGCGCTCCATCCTAAAAAGATCAATAATAATTTATCAGTTAATTAAATAAACCGATCAACATGGCACTTCAGGATAAATACAAAGAATTAGTGGATGCTGCCCGGACTGCGGGTGTAGCTTCCTTACAGGTCAGGGAGCAGGACAATGTATTGTATGTTAATGGAGACGCACCCAGCGGGGATGTCAAAGACCAGCTCTGGACGATCTATAATAAAATCGATCCGGATTTTCGCGCCGGTGATCTTGTTTTGGACGTAAACGTGGCGAACGTTGCAGGATCCAGGGCAAAGGTAGTCACCCAATCCTCGAACCTGAATGTCCGCAAAGGTCCAGGAACTGACCAGAGCATTGTAGGTAAAGTGGCTCATCATGAACTGGTTACTATTCTTAGTAAAGCCAACGACCAATGGGCGCTCATCAAAACGGATAAGGGCGCTGAGGGATACGTATATTCACAATATCTGGAACAGGTATAATTCACTTCGCGATTTAATTCTCCGTCCTGAACTAGTAATATCGATGTGGCTAAATACCATGTTTACTTCTTTGTTTAATTCTCCGTAGTAGAATATGACTTCTATTTATGGAGGTAAGCTGGTGTAATGCACCTCATTTTTTAATTCTCCGCAGTGAAAAATGAAAATTTCAGTGGGTACAGCAGAAGGCAATTTATCCATTC
>JAYUXA010000103.1:0-3856 GCA_043753245.1 Chitinophagaceae bacterium | reverse complement strand
GCAAAGGGATCGGACACTTTTTCGGTGCCATGAGAATAGATGCCTTCCGGCCTGCAGCAGAGTTCAGGAAAAATATGGATGTCTGGATCCGCCGGTTCAGGTCTGCCAAAACAATAGAAGGGCAGGAAAAAGTATTGATTCCAGGCGACCCTGAACGGATCATAGAGGCAGAACGCCTTATTCACGGGATTCCGTTGTTAAAACCCGTGATAGAAGATCTGAAAGGGTTGAGTGAAAAATTTTCAATTGAACTGTGATGGATGTTACCGGTCAGTCAGTATGAATTGGCATGTACCTGGTTCCTGGTTTAAGTGTCAAGGCTTAAAGTTACCGGTCAATCAGTATGAATTGGCATGTACCTGGTTCCTGGTTCAAGTGTCGAGGCTTAAAGTTACCGGTCAGTCAGTATGAATTTGAATACCATTTTTCTTTGATAGATTGTATAAACAATCTTTAATGGCGTTCTGTACACCTTTATCTTTGCAGCCTTAAATTTTTTTTAATGAAAATTATGAAGTTTGGCGGTACCTCTGTTGGACGTCCTGAAAGGATGCAACAGGTATCCGACCTGATTACCAAAGCAGACGAGCCTGTAATTACCGTATTAAGCGCATTGAGTGGAACTACCAACGCACTCGTGATGATCGGAGAGGCAATGAGTGCAGGCAACAGGCCGCTGGCCAAAGAAAATATTGATAAGCTGGAAGCCCACTACCAATCTTTTGTAAAAGAATTATTAAAAAAGGAAACCACTTTAGCGAAGGCGCAGAGTATTCTCTCCGAGCATTTTGAGTTTCTGAATATTATTCTGAAGATCTCTTTCAGCGAAGCACTGAGCAAAGACATTCTTGCCCAGGGAGAATTGTTATCGACAAAATTATTTTCGGTATTTCTGGAAGAAAAAAATATAGATCACCTGCTGTTGCCGGCGCTGGAGTTTATGAGCATTGATGCGGATGACGAACCACAGGTGCCGCAAATAAAAGCAAAACTCACGGCCCTGCTTGGCAAACACAGTAGTAAAAAACTTTTTATTACCCAGGGATATATTTGCCGCAATGCCAGGGGCGAGGTAGACAACCTCAAGCGGGGGGGGAGTGATTACAGTGCTTCGCTTATTGCAGCCGCAGTAGGTGCTTCGGTGTGTGAAATATGGACCGATATCGATGGTATGCACAACAACGATCCGCGTATCGTCAAAAAGACGCGGCCAATAGAACTGCTAAGCTTCGAGGAAGCGGCAGAGCTCGCTTATTTTGGTGCAAAGATCCTTCACCCGGCCTCTATCTGGCCCGCACAGCTGTACAAGATTCCGGTTAAATTACTCAACACAATGGAGCCGGCGGCAGCAGGCACCACCATTGCTGAACGCTCCGGATCCGTTGGTGTTAAAGCAGTAGCGGCAAAAGATGGCATTATCTCCATCAATATAAAAAGCAGCAGGATGCTGCTGGCCTATGGGTTTCTCCGGAAAATATTTGAAGTTTTCGAAAAATACAAGACGTCGATCGACATGATCACAACCTCTGAAGTAGCAGTGTCGGTAACGATCGACAACAAAAATAATCTGAAAGAAATTCTGAAGGAACTCGAACCGTTTGGAACGATCAGTGTCGAGAGTGATCATACTATTGTTTCGGTGGTAGGCAATGAAATTGCACAAACGCAGGAGATCTTAAAAAACCTCTTCGATTGCCTGGCCGGAGTAAATATACAAATGGTCAGTTACGGAGGAAGCAGGCATAATATCTCTTTACTAGTATCGTCTGCAGATAAAATAAGAACGCTGCAATTATTAAATAAAGGACTGTTTGGGTTAGACTAACTTGTTGTTTTTAAACGGGTACTGATGCACTCACCGGTGCTTCTTTATTTAAAAGGGTAAATCAACTTGTTGTCATGAAAATTGGTATCGAGGCGCAGCGCATATTCAGAGTGGCAAAACACGGGATGGACGTAGCGGCCCTTGAACTGATCCGTCGGCTGCAGGTTTTAGATACTATTAATGAGTATTACTTATTAGCTGCAGATGGTCCTGACCAGCAATGTGTGGCAGAGTCACCAACATTTATCAGGAAGATTCTTCCAGGAATCACCTATGCCGGTTGGGAGCAGTTTTCACTGCCGCGGGCATTAAAAAAATACCAGCCGGATATTATTCATTGCACCGCTAACACTGCACCCATTAACTGCCGGCCTCCACTTGTGCTTACGCTGCATGACATCATCTACCTGGAAAATAATATCCTGAAGGGATCTGTCTATCAAAACCTGGGAAATATCTACCGGAAAATTATCGTGCCTCCTGCTGTTCGAAAAGCGAAAACGATTATTACAGTTTCTGAGTATGAACGCCAGGTGATCGTTGCTGCATTTCCGGAAGCAGCAGATAAGATCACCGTGATTTACAACGGGGTAGATGAGCGCTTTCGTCCCCTTTCAAAAGCCATGACGGATCATTTTAGGAAACAGAAGGGTTTACCGGAAGCATTTATATTGGTTTTGGGAAATACGGCTCCCAAGAAAAATACGGCCGGAGTGGTCCGGGCATTTGTGCAGTATTGCGCCCTATCAAAAGATCCAGTTCCTATAGTGATAACGGATTACGATAAAAATAAAGTTGTAAAATTATTGCTGGAACTGAACAGATCCGAACTGATTCGTTTATTTATATTTCCCGGCTATATTACAATGTACCAGATGCCCTTACTGTACAATTGCTGCAGCTTGTTTTTGTACCCATCCTTAAGAGAAAGTTTTGGTATGCCGGTGCTGGAAGCGATGGCTTGCGGGGTGCCGGTAATCAGTTCACAAACGGCTGCAATGCCCGAGATTGCCGGCGATGCGGCATTGCTGGTAAATCCCACCGATGCTGCAGGTATTGCCATTAAAACAGATGCGCTCCTTACCGATGAACCACTCCGACTATACTACATAAAAAAAGGGCTGGCACGCGCCAGCCAGTTCAATTGGAATCATTCCGCAAAACAATTGCTGCAGGTGTATCTTAAATAACCAGCATAGCATCGCCATAACTGAAAAACCTGTATTTATCCTTTATTGCTTTTTTGTACGCCTCCATTGCAAGATCGTACCCGGCAAAAGCGCAGACCATGATCAGCAGACTGGTCTTTGGAAGGTGCAGGTTGGTGATAAGGGCATCTGCTACATTGAAATTATAGGGAGGATGAATAAAAATATTCGTCCAGCCTTCAGAGGGTTTTAATAATTTTTCGGCGGTAAAAGACGATTCAATGGCCCTCATCGTAGTTGTTCCGACAGAACAGATACGATGATTTCCTTCGATCGCTTTGTTGACCACCTTACAGGCCACATCATCCACACGGTAATATTCCGCATCCATCTTGTGCTTGCTCAGATCTTCCACTTCTATAGGTCTGAATGTTCCCAGTCCGGTATGCAGGGTAACTTCCGCAAAGCGGATACCTTTTATCTCGAGTCTTTTGATTAGCTCTTTGCTAAAATGCAAGCCTGCGGTAGGAGCAGCAACAGCACCTTCATGCTTGGCATATACGGTCTGAAACCTTTCCTTATCCTCTTCATCCGGTTTCCGCTTGATGTACTTGGGCAGGGGGGTTTCTCCAAGAATTTCCAGCATCTGCCGGAACTCCTCATCGGTACCTTCCCAGAGAAAACGGATCGTACGGCCGCGTGAGGTAGTATTGTCGATCACCTCTGCCACCAATTCATCATTTTCACCGAAATACAATTTGTTTCCAACACGAATCTTCCGAGCGGGGTCAACAATTACATCCCAAAGCCTGTTGGGTTTATTCAGTTCTCTTAAAAGAAATACTTCTATCTTGGCTCCTGTCTTTTCCTTACGTCCATACAT
>JAYUXA010000102.1:0-17883 GCA_043753245.1 Chitinophagaceae bacterium | reverse complement strand
TACCGTTGCGCTCTGATTCTTTAAATAATTTCCTTCATCTTTACATAGAATGAAAATGTTCCTGTTTTTTGTCCTGGCTTTTATTTTTTCGTATGACCAGTAAATGCCTGCTACTATTGGCTACGGTGTTTTTTTTTCATATTCACTGTACTAATTCATCTAATGATGCCGCTGCACAGCTGATGGTGAACACCGGTAATTCCATTCAGGGCAAGGCCGTAAAAATATTAGATGGCGACACTTTTGATCTTTTACTTCCAGATAAAACGGTCCGGAGAATACGGCTTTATGGGATTGATTGTCCTGAGAGGAAACAACCCTATTACCAGGCAGCAAAGGACTTTTTGGGCCACGCATTGCAGTCTGCCAATATACTGGTAACCATCAGGGATAAGGATCGGTATGGAAGAACTGTGGGAGTGGTTTTAGCCAATCATCAGAATATTAATGAAGCATTACTCCGTGCCGGATTAGGCTGGCACTACAGGCGTTACGACCGCAACCTGGATTGGTCGGATCTGGAGAAAGAAGCACGCCGGAAGCATGCAGGTCTGTGGGCAGATTTAACACCAATTCCCCCCTGGGCATTTAAACACCCAAAAACTCGTAAACGATAATTTGTCAGGTATGTAAATGTATCTACTGGATAGGATTGCCGTTTTCTCCCAGCCTTGCCAATTCACCTTCGTCCAGGTCATCATTTGGGGAATGTGCAGAAGCCTCAGGATCCGCGGCTATATCCGCATCCGCCTGCTGATGAGCCAGTTGAACAGCATTGGTCTTTTTATTCTCCAAAGATTCTCCGGTTCCCTCTTTCACCGGTGTTATTTTAGTATTATTTTTAGAATTTGCCATAGGTTTTTCCATATTATTGCGATAATTATACCAACCTGCTGATAGAATATTAAACAAGCTGATAAATCCATCTGCGGATATTAAAAAGAGCTTCACTTTGAATGTAAAATGCGGTTTAAAATGTATACGAATGCTGATTATAAATCTTAGTCTGGCATGTAATTTTAAACAATAATGGAAAAAAAATATGGCAACAGAAGATAAAACCTATTGTGGTCAGGGAGATCCTGATCTCCTGGACACGAACGATCCGGCCGCTCTACATGCGTTTGCTGCACTACTAGGTGTTACTGAAGAAGATGTAACTGATGCTATTGAAAAGGCAGGCAACGACAGAAGCTCCATCATTGAATTTTTTCGAAGCAGGGAAAATTCCTATTAAAGATCAAATACGATAGTAAAGGAAGCAATAATTATTATTGGCGTTTCTTCACAGCCTGACGGGCTATCAGTTGCCAGTGTTCAGCTCTCTTTTGCCATACTAGCAACACGTAAAGATGTGCTTCACCCGATACTCCACCATCGTTGGTATGTGCATCCAATTCATGGCGCACTATGGCTACATTGTCAGAAACCCAGACAGATTGATGGCTAAGCTCCATCGTGGTAAACCGGTAAGTTCCATTGGCCAGGCGGCTAATAAAATCCTCCTTACTCTCAATAAAACCATCTGAATGGCCGTAACTGAGATCGTCTGCCAATAGGTTTATTAAATGGGTACGGTCAGCAGTGAGCACCGCCTTGCGGAAATCATGGATGACCTGTTCTATCTCCTTCATAAATGAAGTTATTAACTATTAATGGTTATAATCTACTATAAATACCTGTTAGTTGATCCTGCCAATAGCAAGGAATAGTATCGCATCAAAAATAATTTAAACTGTTACTATTACAAGTTTCCTTCGCTTAACTTTTTCAGAAATTCCTGCAGGCCGTAAATACTTACTTTTTCGTTCAACTGATAGGATTTTATACCTGGAGTTATAACAAAAGCTTTATGAATGGAAAGATCTTCCAGTACATTGTAAAACCCTTTCTGCAGAGAGGGATCTTCTGAATATTTAATTTCTATAGCCATCAAAGGAGTAATTCCATCCACCAGTAACAGATCGCATTCAGCACCGTTATGGGTTCGGTAATAATACATATCGAGCCGCTTAGGTTTTATCTGGTATATCTGTTCAATAACATACCCTTCCCAGGAACCGCCTACTGTTAGATGTAGCGGGAGATCTTTTGCAGAATATATCCGGTTCATTATATGCAATAAACCACTGTCACGTATATATACTTTCGGCGCTTTTACTACCCGCTTTTGAACATTCACATACCATGCGGGCAACCGTCGTACCATATAAGCACCCAGCAAAAAATCCAGGTATCTCGTTACTGTAGGGGAACTTACTCCCAATGCTTTTGCATAGTTTTCGGCTGTCCATATTCCCCCATTCTGCGCAGCCAGCATATACCAAAAATTACGCATTGTTTCTGCTGACAATCCAACGCCAAACAACAGGCTGAGGTCTCTTTCTATATAGGCCCTTATAAAATTTTCCGCCCAGCGCCCAAAGGCTTGCTCACTCTTACTGGTAAGAGCAAATGGAAATCCGCCTTTAAACCAATGCGTTTCCTGATTGATGCCATCTGACGTTGCTTCCATTAAGTTAATCGGCGACAATTCCGTGTAGGCTATACGACCAGCCAGTGATTCAGAAACTCCTTTCACAAGGGCAGGTGAAGCAGATCCAGTAAGAATAAACCGGCCCGGGCTCCGGTTTTTATCAATTGCCGGCCGGAGCTTTTTAAAAATATCCGGATCACGTTGCACTTCGTCAAGAATGATGCACGCATCCTGGAACTGATCAAAAATAAATGCTGCATTTGTTAGCCGCTCAACATCCGCTTTAAGCTCCAAATCGAAGTATATTGCTTTTTTATCATTGATTATCAGCTCTTTAGCAAGTGTAGTTTTGCCTACCTGCCTTGGCCCTAATATAGCAATGGCTGGAAATTCTTCCAGTAAAATTCTGATTTCTTCTTTTTGCTGTCTGATTATCACTGTTTAAAAATACTATTTATCCATGAAAATCTTAAATGAAATATTAGTATTTCATGGTAAATATCTTGTATTCTTCGGATAATTACTGAAAGGAACGGGTATTGCCGAAGGTTTTGCCTATTTACTGGACCGGGCCAGCAACACGTTCAGTAGTACGGGTGCCACTAAGAACCTGCCGGATTATTTCAAACTTGATGCAGGTGCTTTCTGGGGTAATGATAAAATAAAGATCAGGTTCAATGTATTTAATCTTTTAAATAAATATCTATACAGGGATCGTATGAGGCGTGGATGGGAAATGTATACTGCTGGCAGGTGGAAGCACCCAGGAATCTGCGGCTTAGTGTAGCGTATGCGTTTTAACCGGAGTCTAAGGGAAGAACTTTTATAGCCTGGTGAGGTTCCTGATCGAACCTGCATTTACTGTTGTAAGCGGATCAAACAAGCTTCCTTCCATGTACTTTAGTAAACTGTAACGCAGCTGGCGGGCTTCGGGCCGGATAGCAAGATCATTCTGCAGATCAATACCTGAAACCAATAATTTTCCTTTTCCTACCCTGCATTCGAATACCAACGCCAGAGACCTTGCCGTTACCCAGTCATCGATCACCCGGACGATCGGCTTTAACTCTTTTGATACCGAATCGATGATGACCGCATTACTATGACTCATCCCATCCTGCCACTGATAATTGCTGTGGTACTCTGTAGGGAATTCTCTGAACGCTTCATGTGTTGGATCACAAAGCAATCCCAACGATACTGGTGGCTGATCTTTGGTCCAGGCGGTGTTCCAGAAAATACTGGAAAAACCAATCTGGATATTGCCCCCCATTTCTGGTTTCAGGTCTCCTTTCCTAAGCGTATAAAAGACTTTACCTCCCTGTTCCAGAACATGGAAAGCAATACTGTCAAATTTCTGCGTTACATAAATAGTACTATCAACAACGGGCAGAGAATCGGGGTAAATGAAAATATCCCATGAGTTTTTAAATGCCCCTACACCCAATGTGAGTATATACCTTCCTGCCCTTTTAATGGAAGAAATATCCTGACTGATCCCACCGGCCGAAAATTTATTTCCTACCGGAATAATACCTGCACTCAATTCGCCGCTGAACAATGAGTTGCCATCAGTGTTGCGGAGCGACCACTTTATTTTTTCGCTGATACTATGCTTGCTGAAATTGGCTACCCTTACTGCCGCTATCAGGCGCTCACTGTTTTTAAATACCATTTTTGGCAGCAGCGCTAGAGGCACCACCGCATTGCAGAACCTGCTATATTGCTTGCCGGTGATGTATCCTTTATCCTCCCAGAAAGCATTCAACACTCCCACCAGCGCTGTACCCTGACCGGGAAAGTCATGGAGATCCAGCAACTGAAAGCCGCCAAATCCCGGCGTGCGCAAAGCAGCTTCAATGTCCGCTTTGTAACATAATACCTGAAGTTTACCCGAAGCCAGCAAAAATTGGTTTGCTAAATTTTTCATGCCATTGCTTTCGAGTTTCTCTCTGAAGATCTCGAAATTCTTTGCCTTCAGCACACCTGTGTACTTTGGTATTTCAGTGAAATCCGGATAAACGCACCATTGACCGATCTCATGACTGACAGTCGGCTGTTTCCATTTGGAAATAATACTGCTCCAGTCATAGTCACTTGAGGGAGGCTTGCTGTTAATAATACTCATCAATCCTTCATCCCATTGCTGAATGCGGGGATCGTGAGTATTATTATAATCGCTTTCCTCCAATACCGGCCAGCCCGCGGCAGTAGTATACAGTCTCCGGGAATCTTTTTTTCTCCAGTAGGTTACAAAATCCCTTAAATAATCCACATGATGAACGCCGGCTGGCTCGTTGCCGTAAGCCATCATACAAAAAGAAGGATGGTTGCCGTACGCATTTACGATCCGTTCACTTTCTTCATAAATAAAAGTATCCAAAGGTTTTCCGTCTCCTATAACAGCCCCGGTATTTGCCCAGGAACCACATTCCACCTGAAGGTAAAAGCCAGCTTTGTCAGCGGCAACAAAAGCTGCTTCCGGTGGACACCAGGAATGAAACCGCATGTGATTTAATCCATATAACCTGCAAATTCTGAAAATCCTATTCCAGGAAGTGCTGTCGACAGGAGGATAACCGGTTTTAGGAAATATAGCACACTCCAGCGTTCCCCTTAAAAAAGTCAGGCGGCCGTTAATAGTAAATTGTGTTTCCCGTTTTCCGAATTCCCGCATGCCGAAAATAAACGACTGCGAGTCTATTTTTTTTCCTTTCTCCTGTATTTTGATCTCCATACGGTACAGGTTAGGATGAAATTCATCCCATAGCAAAACGTTTTTGCCCATAGGGTATTCTGCTTCAATGACCGAAAGGCCGGTATCCGCCTGGATAGTTCTTATGATGCCGGGACTTTTCTTTTTGCTATCCAGCGCAACGGCATTCAGCAGCATATCCGCCGACAGTATTCCCTTCGTGCTATTATTAACGGTAATGAGTACACGAACTATTTTTTTATGGATATCCGGGAACAACTGAACACGCTGCATACCGAGAGTGGGATGCAATCTCAGGGATATTTCACCAATGATCCCGTTCCAGTTCGTTTGCGTATGGTCTGTGAGGCTGTGGGAATCAGGGCCTACGTTGACATCTTTAACCCGATTGTCCACCCGTATCGTTATTCGATGCTGTTTCTTATTTTCTACCCCTCTAAGGAAGTAGAGGTGAGGAGTGCTCAGACTATTTCTAATACCGGCCGGCCTGCCATCTATCCATACCTGGGTTTCCCAGTGACATCTTTCCAGCAAGAGTTCCAAAGATTTACCCTGCCAGTTGCCGGGGATAATGATATCTTTCTGGTACCAGGCCGGCCCTTTATAATATTTCACAGGTTGTAGCCAGAACGGGATCTTTATATTTCCCTGAACACGATACTTTGCATATTCCGGTTCAGTGTACCAATTCTTATTAATGATACTTCCCATCCATGGTGTATTCAAATCAATATCATTTCCTTTACCGTTGGAAGTCATTGAACCGGGCAATTGAATAGATTCCTGGAAATTCTTCGCGAACCAGTTTTCAACAATACCTGCGTCAAGCGAATCTATTCTGAACCCCCATTTGCCGGACAGGTCGATTCTGTTGCCCTGCGCTACAGAATTTTTCCCCATAAGGCTGGCTACCATTATCCATAAACCAATCCTGACTGCGGTATTGCTGTTCATTATATTATTTTAGAGATGATTAATAAAGGTGAACCCCATTAGGTAAGCAGTACTATAAGAAGTAATTGCGTTCATCATTTTGATATAGTGATCCGGCAAATTTGATCTTTCTTTTATATATTACCGATAGAGTATAATACTAAAATAATGGATTATCTTATTGCTGGTTTTTAAGGCAAAGGCCATTGCTTTAATTCTGCATAAACACGTCAGTTCCACGCTTCTGCCGAACGGATGGCTAACGAAAATTACGATAATACCTGTTTTATTTATAAACATTTTTAGCGATTATTGGTAATACCGTCTCCGGAATTGCCAACATTAATTATATTAAATGGTGAAAAGGTTACGTTTACTGAACAGGTAGCCGTTTTACTGCCGTCCTGAGTAGTAACAGTTATAATTGCAGCACCTTCTGCAACATCAGTAATAATGCCGGTTTAATTGACAGTTGCAGCTGAAGTATTGAACTGGACCAGGTGACAGAAGTGTTGGTAGCATTGCGTTATTACCGCAAGGATCAGGTATTGTAGCGATTAATTTGAAATAAATAAATATTATATTGCTGATGATGATTGAGTTATTTTTATTTTGTAACCGCTAAATCCATAATAAAAAACCACTAATAAGCAAACAAGCGGTATGATGTAAGCTATCTGAATATTATATTGGTCAGATATCCATTCTATGACAACAGGATATACGTTATAATTTAAGTAATTACCGAAATCATATTACGTATCAATTAATGATATGTGGGTAAAAACATATATAGCTATTTCATTACCAGAACTTAATTTTCTTAGTTTCTATTTAACAAAAATCCATTTTGCTTCTTCATGCGCCGACAATTCAACAATAGTATTTGATCCTACTAAATTACTCTTCAATTTCATTAAAAGTTCAAATTTAGCTTTATCGCTATATAAAGCCGATAAGTCAACTTTAAACTTACGGGTTTTTCCGGAAAGGTTTTTTAATATAAATCCTTTTTCATTATAGTTATATTTTATGTTATAATTAGGAATTTTAAATTCAACATCGCCATAACTGTTGATATGAGGATTTATAAATAAGTCGACATCCTTGTCGTTTTTAATTCCTAAGAATTTTGAAATTAATACCGATGTATAAACACACGGATATTCGTAATATTTCTCGGCCCCATGCCAGCTTTTACCGTCAATATAGTGTAAGTGATCCATATCGTATCTTTCACCCATATAGAAACTATCTTTTGCAGCGTGTATGGCTACTGTATTAAGTTGGTTGTATAGCATATTTGTATTGTTACGCCATTCCCAAAAAGAAGCATCCCAATACCAGTAACGACCGGCTGCACAAAGGTCATAAGGCCCTCCATTCCCAATTTCACTGCTATCATATCCTCCAATATCAGCAGATACAAAACTTGGAAACCTTTGAAAGGATAAAAAGTTCAAATCAACTAATTCAAATATTGCATTGGTTTGTTTGGTAGAAGTGTAACCAAATAGTACGGGAAGAATATTAGCCAAAAGATGAAGATGGTCGTGAATAATTCCCTTTCGGTCGACCCAGTCAACAAAGTGCTGGTTTTTTTCATCCCAATACCCTTGATGAAGTGGTTTAACAAGCATGTCTGCTATCTTTTTTGAAAACCCTGAGTAATAAATAAATTTATCTTCGTGTTTCAAGATATTCTCAATGTTAGCTAAAATTTGAAAAGTATAAGCAGCCATTGCGCTTGACATGGTTTCGCGACCGTCTTTAATCACCTGGTCTTCGTAGAAAACATCAGACCACACACGTCCATATTGGTCCGTATTGGAAATAGTAAGCGAGGCAGCATTTTCAAGATTTACAATATTTTTAACTAACCAATTGGTGTCTTTTGTTGCTTCAAAATATTTCCAAGATTCTTCTATAACTTCCATATTGCCTGTTAACAGAAACATATCAGCATTTTCGTTATTATTTTGGCTGTTCCGGCGGATATCATATTCCCTAAATCCATTGGGTTGCACTGAACAAGGATTGCGAAACAGTTTCTCAGGATCGTCCTGCATAAGTTTAAACTGAAGTTCTATCATTCTCCGCACAACGTCTATGTCGAGGTCGGAAGCCATAGCAAGACGTCCTTTAATCTGGAACTCATGGTCAACGTCGGGGTACGAACCTGCATAAGCATTTGCATTTAAAGTACTCATCACATATCCCTCAGAATATGGATATTCTTTGGCCTTAGTTTTTTCTATTACTGACGGTAGTATTGTGCCCCAGTAAAAGCTTGCTAATGCATTTGTAAGCGTTTCACCACCTTTGATATTTATTGTGAAACGATTATTGAAACAATCACTATGTGGGCGTGCCTCAGACTTATGCATCTCAAATTTTCCTGCATATACCTTTACGTTTAAAACATTACCAGCAGTGGCAACAATTGAATCGATATTTTGCAATTTTATAAACCATGAGTTGTTGATTGAAAAAGGATCTTTAGGAATTATCCAAAGACTTGTATTTACATTAATCTTGCCCTTGTCCGCTTTAATAGGCAATACATACCATTGACCTCCATCTCGCGAAATTCCAACACATTGGCTATTCGAAAAGTTTAGTTTTACAGGCAACTGATTATTTTTACTTGTAATCGTATAAAAATCTTTGACCGCCTTAACGTAACCATTTTCTATTGATTTATTAATATTGAACGGTTGTAGCTGGCCTTGTGCGATGTAAGCATTTGTTATAAGAAGCAATAACAATAATTTTTTCATGTTGCTTGATATTTAATTAGTGGGCCACTCTAATAACCAGATTTTTAATAAAGATTTTTGGTCAGGTGATTTTTATATGTTTTAGCTTAAAAATAGGTTCTCGTTTTTCTGCTGCACATTTGTTCATTGCTTTACTGTAGTACCTGTCTTTATTTTTAAACTCAAAATATTTATTCGTTATCTTAATTTCCTTTACCTGCAATAAGCATTATCCTATTAATTCCACTATGCAAATTTTCCATTGGGCCAACCTTGGGGTTGCTGCCATTGCGGGATTTACCCTCTATATCAATGTTTATACTCACTGGACTTCCATCATGGTACTCCATACCCTGGATGGTTGGCGCACATATCCCAATAAAAGCATTTGAAATAAGTGGGCATATAAGTGAACTGGTACCATCATCTACATAAAAACTAACTTCTGTACTATTCTCATTATTTTGCACATCTACGTTAGCGTTGTATTTTATATTTACATGGCTGTTTGCATCACCCCACACAGATTGCTTTGCCCTTTGTAGGTACGAATTGTTATTGCATAAATAACCTGGCCTATAGGGGATTTGATTATTGCTGCCAATAAATATATTATTATACATCTTATCATTTACGATACCTACAGAATCTCCGCCACTTGTAGACATGGTATGGGGTTTATACCACTCAATATAATTTACGTTCGTGGTGTAATGGCCATTTGTACCGTTAATAAAAAGATTGTGTGCGATTATAGTGTTTGATGAATTGTGCTTTATCGCAATAGCACTATCTGTTGAAAGTACAAAAATGTTGTTATCTATTAAAGTTGGCCCGTGAGAACATTCAATTTCGATGGCTGCGGTTGTTTTAAGATCAGAAAATATATTACCGGTTATCCGGTTTCCCTGCGTTCTCCAATCAAGCCAAATGGCAAAGCCCCATGCAGAATCGTAAACATTAATACGACGGAAAATATTGTTTTTAATGGTAAGGTCAACCGTATTATGGCTTTTGAAAGCTGCAGTTTCGGCACCACCAAATTCATGCTTTATATTAATGTCTTGAAAAATATTATCCTGTACAAGGCTGGCGAACCAACCACCATTGTTACCGACCAACCCTGCCTGACCAAAGCGTTCTATGATATTGTTGCGCACAATATGATGGCCGGTACTCATACCTGCCTGCACGCCGCATGTGCGCCCATCACTGATGTGGCAATTTTCTATTGTCCACCAGCCGCCCGCATTGATGTCTATCATTCCAGAAAAAACACCTTCGTTGGATGACCAATTAGTTGATCCATGTCGAATAGTTAAACCATCAAGTGTGATATAGTTGCATTTTCCCCGGTAAGTTGGTTTGATTACCATTGGCCGAACACTGATTTCAGAAGTATCGGTATTCGGATTACTTCCTCCTGCATAATTAATCCAAATAGTAGTAGTCAAATTGCTTACTGTAGTATAAAAAGACTTATAATTTCCCATTAAATCTGCCTTATTCAGTTTTTCAGAATAAGACTCCCCATTAATATATACAGCTCCAAGATGATAATTAGCTCCATACAATAGCCATCCGTTGGGATCATAAAGATTAGTCGAAAACGGATTATTTATTCCAAATAGGTTATTAGAAATTCTTGCTTTGTATACATTACCCCCCTCATTGATCCATGCTGTTACTCTTTCAGAACCGCAAACGATTGGGGTTTCACCACGATATGCTTTATAAACGATACGTTTGCTTTCCGATGTGCCACTATTTACAAACTGTACGAGTTCTCTGTATATTGCACCCCGGACGTAGCAAGTATCTCCTGCTATTAATATCCGTGCTGCCTGCTGTATGGTTTTGAATGGAGCAGCAAAGGTTCCAGTATTTCGAATACGTCCATAGTTGCCATCCACATAATAGGTTTTTGCTAACACTGCCATTGCAAATCCTATTGAAATCAAAAGCATTAGTATCAATTTAAATATCTTCATATATTACTTTTTATTAAAAGGATTATAACTTTTAAGACAGTTATTAAAAATTCAACTGATTCAGTTTACTTTTTTAAAAAATTACCAAATTAAAAAACCTTATAACTCACCCTTCATACATTTTCAGTCAAAAGAAGATATTTTTCTTATTCTGCCTTTTATATTTGTTATATGAATTTCCGCTACGTTGTCGCCTATTGTAAAAAACCTTGCCGATTGGGATAAAAATGAGCTTCCGTAATAAAATTCTTCTTTCTGTATACCACCATTATTATATTTTATTACGGCACTTACATCATCCGGTTGTGCTTTGATTGTTTTTAATTTTTTCTTTAATTGAAAAAGCTTTAATTTATCGTTGTGCTGGCTTGCGAAAACAAGGTAGTTGCCCGATGCACTTAACAACTTTACCAATGCTTTACCGTTGCCCGGTATATAAATACCACTTTGCAAAATAGACTGCGGTGCAAAGCCTCCTTTACCGTTTCCTTTCAACAGTAGGCCATTCATGGCATCGTATCGTCCTGTGCCAGCCTCTGTTCCGTAGTCATTTCCATTTATCAAAACATCCAAATTACCGTCATTGTCAAAATCGTCAACCACCATACCATTGACCATAGATATTTGAGCTTCTATAGGTAATGGTATCATGGTAAATTTTCCACCACTATCATTGCGCAAATAGCAAGATTGAAGCATATTCGCTTTTAACCGCTGGGCATCTTTTCTTTGCTTGAGAGTTAGCACTTCATCCATTGTTGCAAGTGCAAAAGGCTTGTACGTTGCAAATCTTTTCTTGATGCCGGGAAGTTGTTGGACTACATCGTCCCTACCAAATGCCGGAAATTCTTTTTTAATTCCCTGTTCGTCATGCAGAAACAAAGAAGGGATTGCTATATAGCTGCCGGTACTATCAAAATCTTTAGCTGTTATATATGCCGGATATTGATCACTTGCTTTATAAAATGTGTTAAGGCCTACATTGCCTACAATATAATCAGTTCTGCCTGTATGCCTGAAATCGCCTGCTGCTATTGAATTCCACCATCCTGTTTCCCCAACGACCCCAGCGTTTGCAGTTACATTTTTAAATTTGCCATTTACATTTTTTAAAAAAGTAACCGGCATCCATTCACCCACAACAATCAGATCGGTTTGCCCGTCATCATCAAAATCCGTGAACAGTGCATCGCAAACCATACCAATGTTTCTTAAATCGGGTGCTACTTCAAAAGTTACATCTGTAAACTTTACATGGTCTTTATAGGAATCATTTCGAAAGATAAAACTGCTAACAGGTTTTGGATATTTCCATGGCTCTACCCTGCCAGAAACAAATACATCAAGCTTGCCATTATTATCAAAATCAAATGCTTTAACACAAAGTTTGCTCGTATGATTAACAGGCAATGCCAATGAATCTTTTATAAAGTTTCCTTTGCCATCATTAATGTATATCCTATCTTGATAAGTGGTGCTGCCCGCGCGTTCTTTATATCCCCCACTTGCTATGTAGACATCTGGTTTACCATCACCACTGGCATCAAAAATCAAAACACCTTCATCGTAAGCATTATGAAGCTGTTCTTTGGTTTGTAAAAAATCCTTTTGTTTAAATTTACCATCGGGCTGCTGCAATAGCAATTGTGATTGAAATCTTGTATTACCCCCGATCAGCAAGTCATCCAATCCGTTGGCGTCCATATCGCCAACAGCAGCAGCCGGTGAATATTCTGATAGTTTGTGTGGCAGCATAGCCTGTATATCAAAATCTATTACGTCAGGCTGATAATGTTTGTATTTAATACCTGCAGCATCTGTTATTTCCCTAAAAATTGTGTTGGCTGCAACCATAGGCTGCTTCCAGATACAAGTGTCTTCAGCATTTGCAATATTTACAGTTATTACATGATCAGCTTTTATATTTTTTAGTGTTTGCTTTCTCCCATTGTTCCATTTTATCACAATAGAATCAACCAAAGTAATTTTGCCAAGGCCAAAATGTGCTATGCCCTGCATAGATGATAAATAACCACGATAAGGGTTGTTATCGTAAACCTGTTGTTTATCGTGATTATAATAAATACTTGCAATAGCGCCCAGGCCATTGATATTTTGTTTACTTCCCCTAAATCGGATTTGTAAAAAATGGTTATCTGCCGCGTCTTTTTTACGCAGCGTATTTCTATACAATAAGGCTTCATCGTTGATATTGTTGATAACTATATCCAAAGCTCCATCATTGTCAAAATCCGCATAGGCAATACCGCTAGAAAAAGTCGGCAGCGTAAGCCCCCAGTCAATCGTTTTATTGCTAAAAGTAAGGTCTCCCATATTTTTATAAGCATAATTTGGCAATTTTACACTGGGCGCATGTTTCAAAATTTCTTTTGTGCCTGACCTTGCATTGTTCTCCTTATTGCGGTAACTGGTAAAATCGTGGTCTGTTACATCAAGTGGAAAACCATTGGTAACAATCATATCCCGGTAGCAGTCATTATCAACATCTACAATTACGGGCGCCCAGCTCCAGTCTGTTTGAGACATGCCGCTCATAAAAGCAATCTCGCTAAAAGCTGGCATACCGATTGAATCATTTTGCCCTACAGCTGCCCCCTGGTTAAGTTGCAATGTATTTCGAACATATTGATATTGTAAACCATTGAAACCAAGATTTTGATACGTGAGATAGTTGTTTGAAGGCAGCATCATTTTTTTACGGTAATTATCTTCGGGGTTCATATCAAGCTCCACCACATCAGGCAGGCCATCGTTGTTAATGTCCACTACATCCTGTCCCATAGCGTTATAGGAAGTATGCTTGAAATAATCTTTTGAACGATTTGTAAATGTACCATCGTGATTGTTGATGTACAGAATATTACCTGACAAAAAATCGTTTGATACATAGATGTCTTTCCACCCGTCGTTATTCATATCGCATACAGTGGCAGCATGGCCGTACCCTTCATATATTATACCTGCTACCCGGGAAACATCATGAAATAACGGATGCTTCCAGGTGCTATCCCAATCATTGCGAAACAACCTTCCTGTACTTTTGGCAATCTCTAAATCTTGCTGCGAAACAAAGCTGGTAGAATTGCTTGCATGCAGTGCTTCATTTACGGTGAGGTACATGTCAAGATCGCCATCGTTGTCATAATCAAAAAAGCTGGACATGGTGGATTGCACGTGAATATCCAAGCCATACTGGACAGCCATATTTTTAAAATGAGGGATGCCTTCTTTATCTATGCCTTCATTGATGTATAAAATATTTCTTCTACGCAGCGAGTCATTGTAAATGGTGTTGCATACATAAATATCCATCAAACCATCATTGTTTATATCAACAATAGCAATGCCCCGTGCCCACCTGCCCAGTCCGCTAACACCTGCTTTATCTGTAATGTCTTTAAATTTAAAACCTGCCTGTCCGGCAGGCAGATTGCCTATATTAAGGTATAGCCTGCATGGCACCATATTACCAGCAAAATAAACGTCCTGCAAGCCATCACTGTTAAAATCGCCAACGCCTACACCCCCGCCGTTATAGATATTTACAAGGCTCAACGGGTTTATAGAATCATTTGGTACAATGGTATTATTAAAAGTAATACCTGACTGAAATGATGAAACCTCCTCAAATAAAGTGTGCTTATTATTGCAGGCGTAAAGGAAAAACGAGAGATAACAAATAAATAGACTGCGACATTTTTTCATGTAAAATCACGTTAAATTAAATAGCTTTTAAATTAAAAGTAATTATAAATAAAATTGAAACTTTAAAAAACAGGATTATAACATCAGTAATTCAACTTTTTGATTTGCGTTACTGATGTTATAATCTTTTCAATATTTTTTGGCGCTATTAAACTTGTCCTTTAAAATAAAATAAAAATTCTATGCAATCAAATACGTATCGCTAGTTTTAATATCATTAGGGTGAAGTAATTCCGCTGTAATAATAATTTAATAGAAGGCTTTGTGATAATATATACCTTCTTACAGAAAAATTTAGTTTTCATCAAACTACCCTTTATTAATTTACTTAATCACTACTATTTTTCTTACTTCACTCATGTTTTTTCCGAATAGTTTAATAAGATGAACACCAGTGTTCAATCTGTTAATGCGTTTGGTTTCTCCTTTATACAAAGTGCCTATATATTCTGTAATTCCATGGATAGTATAAATTTGTATGAATACATTCTCCTGCTGCCCTTCCATCCGTACGTTAATCACTCCATTTGATGTAGGATTTGGGTATACCATCAACCTTACCTTCAATAAAGAAGGGTTAACATAGGTCGCTATTCTAATGCGACTGCTATCAAATGCCAACCAGGCATCACGTCCTTCCATATAAACAGAAGAATCTGTTACAGGATAATTAAGTGCCAGGCTTTTGTTACCTACCGCCTGATTAAACTGCATCCAATTAAGGTTCCACCCACCTGCACTAATGTAAACCTGTAAGGTTTGTGATCCGGCAGCAAGGCTGAACGATGATGAAGTTATTGTTTGCCAGTTTTGCCATCCGCCCGTATTAGGTACGGTAACTGTTGAAAGAACAGTTAATCCACTTTTTATCTGTATCTGGCTACCAGTTAATATGGAAGCAACACGCAGGTCAACAGTGTATGTTCCTGCGGATACTACGTTTACATTGTAATTCATATAATCTCCATTATCCGTCCAGCCAACATTCAGTCCGCTGCCGGTATCGGTTGTACCTTCTGATTGGATGCCACTCATAGAACTGTAATTTTCCGCTTCAATTTTTCCTGGGATAGCTGTCCCACCAGAACCTCCTGATATAGTAATGGCACTTACAGCTGTTTTATTGCCATCCTGTGTAGTAACAGTAATATTAGTTGAACCTGCGGAAACACCAGTAACCAAGCCATTTGTATTTACAGTAGCTACTGAATTATTTGAGCTTGTCCAGCTAATATTTTGATTGGTAGCATTGGAAGGGCTAAATGTTGCTGCTAATTGGGTAATGCTGCCAACTGCAATCGATGCTGATGCAGGGCTTAATGTAACACCTGATACAGGAATTGAGCTATTACCCTGACAAGTGATCGAGACATTATCAACCCAAACAGCTCCAGTACCCCCATCCTGCCATGCATAAATTTCAGCAGAAGTATTGCCTGCGCCTGTAGTAAAATTAATATTCACTTGGTTCCATCCGGTAGATATACTGGGTGAGTTTATTTCTAAACCACCATAATTCTTAACTCCTAACCGAATGCTTGAGCCAGAAGTATTTTTAAGCCAGCCGCTGAGCGTATAGCTTTTATTTTGTGAAACAGTAATTATTTGACCAAAAGCAGCAGTACCACCATTGATTTGGCCGCAATAAGTTCCACTGTATGGTGCACTAATTACCACTACTATATTTCCGTAGCTGCCTGCCCATGAAGAAGTATTACCCATTTCAAATCCTCCGTTTCCAATAGTTGGATTAATACAAGAGCCGACTGGGGTAACAGTAATTGCACTTGTAGCCGTTTTGTTGCCATCTTGTGTGGTAGCTGTAATCGTAACTGAGCCTCCGGCCATGCCGGTAACCAATCCGCTTGCATTTACGGTAGCAATAGAATTATTAGCACTTGACCAGCTAACGGTTTGATTGGTAGCATTGGATGGGCTAACGGTTTTAAACAATTGTGTGGTGCCACCAACAGCAACTGATACGGATGTTGGTGATAAGCTAATGCCGATAACAGAAACGTTAGAGCCTGAGGGATAATATCCTCCAGGAATTCCTGCTGCCAACCAGTAACGGTCCTTCGAGCTTATCCCCGCAGCATTCAGATTTATTCCGTCACCGTTTACAGTTGCGGCTTCATAAATATTATTATACCAGAAATAGGACATACCACCTAAATTATTGTTTCGAGCTAAATTCGCAAATGCATCTACGACCCAATCAGTTGTATAAGCATATTCTGTAACGAACATCGGAAAATTTTCACATGCCATACCACCATTGTACCCGGCCCTGCAAACAGGCATATAGAAATAGCCATTTGCAGCACCATTCCAATTAAAATATTCATGTTCTTGGAAACCGATGTTTTTGGCAGGGTCACTATTCTGGATTTCAGCGAATGAGCTTACGTCGCCAGGCTGGTTATCCCAACCTGAAACATCAACTAAAACTGGCCCTATGTACCCCAACCGTCTATACCCAGCAATCATTAATTTTGTATTGTCTTTCCAATTACCGGTCCAGTTTTTTCCCGCTTGGGTTCTTATTTGTCCCTCTTCGTTTCCTGTGCCGAACATTACATTATCACAACCTGCAGCTATGAGCTTTTGAATAAAATATAGGTTCTTATCATGCCATTCATTACTATCATAATACGAAGCGGTATTTCCATCCATAAGGTAGCCAGCCCACCAGTCTTCCACAATTACCCACAAACCTTTTTGTTTGCAAAGGCTTATATATTGCACCAGTTCATCATAATGTTGGCTCATTGTACTTCCAGTGTATGAAGGATTAGGGTTATCCCTGCCAATGGGCCCGGGCATCCATATACGTACTGTGTTTAAACCATAATTTCTCATGCCGGTAAGTTGGGCATCTTTATTGTCCCAATTGGCTCTCAAATGCGATTCCCCCTCCCATCTTGTCGGGTCAGATGCATCCGGAGTTAAGTGAGTAATTGCACTGTGCGTCCCTTTCATCACCCATCGGGGATTTGTGCCGCCCGGATTACCAATTTGAAAATATTTTCCCGTCGCATCAATGTTTAATTTGCAACTAAGTGTTTGGGAAAGTGCTTTTTGTGTGCTAAGATCCAGTATCATAATAAATGATACTAAATAAAGTAAAGTATTTTTCATATTTTAAGTTTTTAATTATTTAAAAGACGAAAGGCATATAAATAGAAGGTTCGTATACAGTACAAAGTCATCACTATTTAATAGAGTTTGATTATTACGGCTTGAAGAAAAGAATTTTAATAACCGTTGTAGTCTATTAAG
>JAYUXA010000101.1:0-8192 GCA_043753245.1 Chitinophagaceae bacterium | reverse complement strand
CAGGAACTGCTGTTTCAGCAAATACATTTTCATTGTTCATTTGCAAACGCTGCATACCGGGGATATCGAAGGGAGTATCACCCGATAGATGCCGGTTGATGGCAATTGCGCGATATAGATCATAATGCCCGCCCGTGTAATACGGGTAAGCACTATCTGCTGCGTGCTGGTTAGCACTGGTTACATATCCGCTTAACGGGTCAAGCACATGGGGATTTTCATTCTGAGGTATATCTGCCTGCCACAGGTAAGAACTATCTGTTCCCGGCATAATAAAATCTCCCTGTCCCTTCCATTTTGCAGGAAACAATCCCTGCTGCCAGATAGCGATATCGCCTTCCTTACTGGCAAAAGCAAAATTTTGACCCGGGCAGGAAAACGTGCTGATCGCCTCTACATAATCATTATAATTTTTTGCTTTATTCAATGCATTAAACGTTTGTAATTCATTCGAAGCATCATGAGCGCGCCATTTAACTGCAAGGTCCGCATGAACAGCTCTTCCACGGCCACTAAATGTCTTATCGTACATTACAGGACCAAAAACAGTGTATGCAACGGTATCGCTAAATAACGACTTATCTTTCATCACATAGGTCTCTACCCGCTGCTCTGCCTTTTTCCATTGGTTGTTAAACCAGTATTGTGATCTGGTGTCGTCTTTAAATTTTATTTGATAATAATCACGCACATCCCTGGCTGCATTAGTCACTCCCCAGGAAATGCTGTCGTTAAATCCGATAATAATGGAAGGAGCTCCCGGAAAGCTGACTCCATAAGTGGAATAAGAGGCAGTAGTAATCTGCATTTCGTACCATAACGAAGGGAGGTTTAATCCGAGATGGGGATCGTTGCATAATATCGGGCGGCCGCTTTTTGTTTTGGTACCACCAACCACCCAGTTGTTGCTTCCATTATCTTTATCTGGTTTAGTGGCAACAATTGCTGCGGTATCTTTCCAGGTAAAATATAATGAGTCGGCATTTAAGGGAACAACGGGAAAAACAGTGGCCTCCGGAAATGGTGTTCCTTTTGCAACGATCGGTTGCATCGAATCCTCAAACACCGGATATAATTTATTATAATCTTCCCTGGAAAAAAAAGCCTTTGCGTTGGTGTATTCAATATCTGTTTCATACCCGGTAAGGTCGTGACTCATAAATTTCAAAAACAGGGCTGTCTTTAGATTGGTCCATTTTTCCGGAAGATAATTCAGCAGCCGGTATTCCAAAGGAAGAGAAGAAGAGGTAACAGTGGTAATATAACTGTTTACACCGGCAGTATATGCGTCCATCTGTATTTTAGTGTTCACATCTTTTTCCATTGCCACTAAAGATCGTTCAGCACCATATACCATGCCTACCCGACGCATATTTCTGTCATTGTTGAGATAGGCACTGTCCGGACCCGGACCTAACAATTCAGTTAGCCTGCCTGCTGCTGCATGGGTTTGAAATTCCATTTGCCAAAGCCTGAATTTCGCATGAAGATATCCCTGAACAAAATATACATCCTCCTCTTCCTCACCGAAAACATGCGGCACCAGCCGGTCATCAAAATACACATCAACCCGGTTTTTCAATGAAGGAAATGTCAGAAAATCATTAAAATTATTATCGGCAGGTTCAGCGTTTTGCCAAAAACCCTGTTGCGGGCTGATAAATTTTCCCAGAGGTGGCGCAGATCCTATAGGACTGCTCAGCAGTAGAATTACAGCCATCGTTAGGGCCAGCGTAACAACAAAATAAATGATCCGCATCCTATAAAGCTAAGATTCATTTTGGATATGCACCAGCAGGGCCTTCACCAATTTCAAAATCTCCGCTTCCGTATTGAAAGCATGCAACACTACCCTGAGCCGCTCTGTTCCCGCAGGTACGGTCGGGTACACAATAGCACGTGTATCCAATCCGGAATTCTGCATTGCTGCAGCCACTTCTTTAACAAACCGATTTCCCGGAATCATTACCGCCTGCACTGGAGTAGTACTTTTGATAAGCGTTAAAGCTGCTGCCTGCTTACAAAAAAAGGAAGTCAGTTCTTCCAGTCTTTTTCGCTCTTCCAGCATAAACGGAAAAATCGTATAGGCGGCACCGATAGCCAACACTGCAGAAGCAGGAAGGGCAGTAGTATATATAAAAGGTCTGCTGAAATTGATAAGGTATTGCCGTAGTAGTTTACTTCCTGTTATTACTGCACCATGGCAACCAAGCGCTTTCCCGAACGTGTGCACACGCGCAAAACAGGCATCCTGAAGGGTCAGGTGCTGCACCAACCCCTCTCCGTGTACACCTATTACTCCTGTTGCGTGTGCTTCGTCTACGATCAGTAATGCATCCTGTGCCCCGCAAATTGCTGCAATGGCAGATAATGGCGCCAGGTCGCCATCCATAGAGAAAACAGACTCGGTAACAACGAATTTTTTTCCTGTGGCCAAAGAAAGTTTTTTCTTCAGGTCGTCCGGATCATTATGCAAAAAAGAATACGCTTTTGCGAGGCTGAGTTGTATTCCGTCACGAATGGAAGCATGACTTAACTGATCGTAAATAATAGTATCCCCGCGCTGGGGAACACAGGACAGCAAACCCAGGTTTGCATCATACCCGGAATTAAAAATTAATGCCGCTTCTGCCTTGTGAAAATTGGCAAGCCGGAGTTCCGTTTCTGTTATCAGGTCAGAATTACCTGATAGCAGTCTGGAGCCTGTAGAACCATATCCATTGCCCGGAACATCATCACTGATCCGGATCAGCCCGTTTTTCGCAATTCCAAGATAATCATTGGAACAAAAATCCACCCCGGAGGATAGGCTCAGTTGCCGGAAAGCATCGTTTTTCTTTCTATCTTCTATTTTGAGACTTAAAAATTTCTCATCCATATCTTTACAAAGTAAAGTTGATTACTACTATGCTCCCCACGGATACAAAAAATATTCTCGGCTTACAACTGCCTACGGATCCCCGCTGGGTAGACCTTGCTGCCATTTCACTTCAGGAAATATTAACCGATCATGCCTGGTGCGAGCAAAAAGCAGCCACCAGTTGTGTGTCCCTGATTCAACGGTATCCCGATAAAGAAAAGTTGGTCAGCGAACTGTCTCCGCTGGTTACCGAAGAGTGGGGTCATTTCCGGCTCGTATGGGCTGAACTGAGTAAGCGTAACCTTCCTCTCGGAAGACAAAGAAAGGATCTTTACGTAAACAAACTCATTGAATTTCAAATTAAAGGGGGAAATGAAGAAGGTGTTTTCCTGGACCGTATATTGATTTTTGCATTAATAGAGGCCAGAAGCTGCGAACGTTTCAAGCGGTTAAGTGAAGGACTGGACGATGAATACCTCCGCAATTTTTACCGACGCTTTATGGAAAGCGAAGCAGGGCATTATCATTTATTCATAGAATTGGCAGAAACGTATATCAGCAAAGCAATTGTCCGCAAGCGCTGGAATGAATGGCTGAATTATGAAGCCTCCATCATTGGTACCATGGAAGTACGGGGGGACCGGATGCATTAATTTCCTGCTAAATAGTGTATTCAACTAAATTGCTTTCCCTTCAAAATAATTTAATTCCTCTTTTAATTGCAGATAGGGATGCTGATCCAGCAGTGACCGGGTTCTTTCAGCATACAGGGCTAAAAAATTGCGGTGTGCCTCCGTAGATGGCTGAAAAGGTTTATGTTTTTTGGCGATATTTATTTTTGCTATCTCTTTAGAAAGATCAAGTGACCGTTCATTTACATAGTGGTCCATAAATTGTTCGATCACATAACTGGTTGCCTGATAATTGGGATGTACCAGATCGATATCATAGAAACGATAGTCACGCAATACATCGATGACCAGTTCATAGGCTGGAAAATAATAGAGCTGTCCGAATTTATCCACCAGGTGATGAACCGCTTCCAGCAGTCTTGCTTTGCTGCGATTATTTTCAACTACGCCATCACGGATATGGCGTACCGGGCTTACCGTAAAAATAATACGGAGTCCAGGATTAAACTGAGCTAATCTGTACAAAAAGGTATCCAGTGCAATGATGATTTCCTCTACGGTCATCAGGTGTTTGTGAAACAGATTTGCTGGTGCGCGATGACAGTTGGCCACGGGTAAACGAGCCTCTTTTAATAGGTACGAATAGGAGGTGCCAAGAGTTATAATTAACCATCCGGCATTTTTTAATGCTGCATTCGCCTGGGTCTGAGAAGCGTTGATACGATCGAGAACTTCCTCTGCATCCACTCCTGAATACCTGCTATGGTGCTGCCAGCTCTGCCATCGTTCATTAAAAAAAATAAGCTCCTCACGGGTATATTTTTTATTTTCTATATAGGACGTGAGGGAGGACGCAACAGTAGAGGGATCAAATACAATGCCGTTGGGATTTTGTACCACGGGAAACTTTAGCGCACTTAAATGGTCGCCGATATGTTCGGTAAAACAGGACCCCATCATAACAATACCATCCCGATAATCGATTTTTTGAGATGGACCTTTTAGTGCTATGTCCAGCATCATTTTGATCATACCATGAAAATTTGATTGGCAAGGGCTGAAGCCTCTGATAATGCTTCTTTATTAATTCCTTCCAGCAAATTTAATTCTTCAAAATAAGGTATCATCAATTCGGTATTCATATTGCCTACCAGGTCATCGTTAGCCATCGGGCACCCTCCTATTCCTTTAAGGGCTCCATCAAAACGGAGGCATTTTGCTTCCAGCGCAGCGTCTATTTTTTCCTGCCAGTTGTATTTTTTCGAGTGAAGGTGAACACCGATTTCCGTATTCGGCAATACGCTCACCAGCATCCGGGTGATATCGTATACCTGTTCGGCGGTAGCCAGGCCTACGGTATCCGCTAAAGAAATAATAGTAATTCCCATGCGGATCATCTTCTCCACCCATTTAAAGACAACTTCTTCCGAGTAAGGGTCACCATAAGGATTTCCAAAAGCCATGGAGATATAAATCACCAGTGTCTTGTTGTTTTTTATACAGATGTCCTGAATTTCTTCTACACGTTGCAGAGATTCCTCAATGGTAGAGTTAGTATTGCGCAATTGAAAGCTATCTGAGATAGAAAACGGGAAACCCAGATAATCAATATGGGCATGGGCAGCGGCTTCTTCAGCACCACGGGTATTGGCAACAATGGCCAGTAATCTGGTATGCGTATTTTTCATGTCCAGGCCGTACAGTACTTCGTCGGTCACGGCCATCTGAGGCACTGCTTTAGCCGAAACAAAACTTCCGAAATCAAGGGTATGAAAACCAACCCGGAGCAGTGTATTTAAATAACGAACAATAAGATCAGTAGGAGTATCTTTCTTCCATCCCTGGAAAGCATCCCGCGGGCATTCGATCAGATCAATGGTGGACCTCCTTGACATAGCTTGCAAAATAATACTTTATTCCTTTGGTGTATTGCTGAATACAAAATAAGGTGCAATGGTCTTTGCTAATCCAGGCCCTCATTTATACGCACCTGTTTCAGCTACGCTGTTTCATGGCTTCATACATAATAATGCCTGTAGCTACCGAAACATTAAAGGAGTCAAAATCACCAGCCATTGGAATACAAAAGCGTTCATCAGCTGCCTTGCTGATATAGGACTGCACTCCTTTTCCTTCATTTCCTACTACAATACAGCAGGGTTCTTTAAAATTAACATCGGGCAGTTTCTTATCATCGATCATTTCCGACACCAGCACCTTTATGCCATGAAGATGAAGTTCATCAATAGCTTTTAGCAGGCTGCCTACCCTGCACACCTGAATTTTTTCCAGCGCTCCGGCAGATGCCTTTATAGCTTCCTCATTTAAAGCACCTACCCCTTTATCAGGGATGATGATCGCCTGGGCACCGCAACATACGGCCGTTCTGGTGATGCCGCCTATATTTCGCACATCTGTGATCCCATCCAGCATCACAAACAAAGGATTTTTCCCTGAGGAAACCACCTGTCCGATCACCTGCTCCAGACTGATGTAGGTTACCATAGCAGTAATGGCAATAGTACCCTGGTGGGCCGACCTGGTAAGGGCATTTAATTTTTCAGATGGGACAACCTGAATAGGGATATTATATTGTTTAGCAAGACCCCGGATCTTTCCGATAATGTCTCCGGTCAGGTTTGCCTGGAACAATATTTTGTCAATGACCCTGCCCGATTCTATGGCTTCCACAATAGGCTGGCGGCCAATGATCATTGCAGGTTTTTTAACGGGCAGTTTATCAGGAGATCCTTCCATCGGCTATCATAATTTTAATCTTTAAAATTGCAGCGACGGTAATAGCGTCGGTTATGGTTCCATTTTCCACCATTTGGAAGGCCTCATCAAATGGGATTTTTTTTACTGTGAGTTGTTCAGTTTCTTCCGGTGCAGGCATGTGCTGCTCAAGTTCCCTGGCCAGAAATACGACGGCATGCTCATCAGAAACGGAGTTACTCAGGTGCATTTCCATTATCTGTCCCCATGATGCTGCCTGTAATCCTGTTTCTTCCTCTAATTCTCTTTTCGCACTGTCAATAGGAAGCGTTCCCAGAGGGCATCCTCCTTCCGGTATTTCCCAGGAGAACTTATCCAGCGGAAAACGGTATTGCCCTACAAGCCAGATGTTGAGCTGGTCATCCAGTGGTATTATACCGATGGCAGTATTTTTAAAATGAATTTTTCCGTAAATACCTTTATTCCCTGCCGGATTTAAAACGCTGAACTCGGTTACCTGGATCCATGGATTATCATACTCCTCTTTAAAAGAAATGATCGTCCAGGGATTAGTGGCACTCATATTCCGAAAGCCTTCTTCACTTTGGACACATAATCCAGTTTCTCCCAGGTAAAGAGTTCTACTTTTTTCCGGATAGATTTACCGTAAGGAGAAGTAAACGTCTTTACTATTATTTCATTCTTGCGGCCCATGTGACCATACGCTGCGGTTTCGCTGTATATGGGGTTACGGAGTTTTAAACGCTGTTCGATAAAGTAAGGACGCATGTCGAAAACCGTTTCGACAATTTTGCCTATTTCCCCATCGGAGAGTTCAACAGTGGCGGTTCCATAGGTATTTACATTGATACTGGTCGGTTGTGCTACACCGATAGCATAAGATACCTGCACCAGCACTTCCTCACAAACCCCTGCGGCCACCAGGTTTTTGGCAATATGCCGGGTAGCATACGCGGCAGAACGGTCAACCTTGGAAGGATCTTTACCACTGAAGGCACCGCCTCCATGAGCACCTTTACCACCATACGTGTCCACAATGATCTTACGTCCGGTTAAACCAGTGTCTCCATGGGGACCACCAATAACAAATTTACCGGTAGGGTTAATATGGTATTTAATGTTGTCGTTAAACAACTTACCGTATTTTTTATATTTGGCTCTGACCCGGGGGATAAGTATTTTTTTTATATCGTCCGATATCTTCGCCTGCATTTTGGAATCGGTATCGAAATCATCGTGTTGAGTAGAAACAACGATCGCATCGATACGCACCGGTTTATTATTGTCGTCGTACTCCAGTGTTACCTGACTTTTTGCATCAGGACGCAGGTATTTTATTAGTTTATTTTCTCTCCGTAATGCTGCAAGTTCGATCAGCAACTTGTGCGCGATGTCCAGGGCTAGCGGCATAAAGTCGTCCGTTTCGTTACTGGCATATCCGAACATCATTCCCTGATCTCCAGCTCCCTGATCTTCTTTTTTCTTTCTGTCAACTCCCTGGTTGATGTCGGAAGACTGTTCATGAATAGCGGAAAGAATACCACAGGAATTGGCTTCAAACATGTATTCACTTTTGGTGTACCCGATCTTACGGATCACTCCTCTGGCAATTTCCTGAACATCCAGGTATGCTTTTGATTTTACTTCTCCGGCCAATACTACCTGTCCGGTGGTAACGAGTGTTTCGCAAGCTACTTTGGATTGTGGATCGAAAGCAAGAAAATTATCTATCAATGCGTCTGATATCTGGTCGGCCACTTTATCGGGGTGACCTTCAGAAACACTTTCTGAAGTAAATAAATAAGGCATGAGCTAAAAATTAATGAGTGAATTACAGAGGTCCGCAAAGATAAGTTTCACTGTCAGATCTTAGAATAAATAATTCTTAGTCTTGCTTTTTTAGGTTCGGCCGTACCTCCCCCATACAACACTACCCTTCCGGTAGCTACCGGTGCATTCAGTAC
>JAYUXA010000100.1:0-8203 GCA_043753245.1 Chitinophagaceae bacterium | reverse complement strand
TCAACGGCGACCATTACACGGTATTTGGATACAAAGGCAAACAGGTCAGAGATAATATTCATAGTTATGATCTGGTCAATATGTTCTGGAATTACTACAAGGATCCAGGATTTGGCGAAGTATATAACGCAGGCGGAGGACGATTCTCTAATTGTTCCATGCTCGAAGCTATTGACCTCTGCGAAGAAATCACGGGTAATACATTAGATCATTCTTACAGTGAGACCAATCGGGTCGGCGACCATATCTGGTATATCAGTGATGTCAGTAAATTTCAGGAACGTTATCCGAAATGGGCATTTACGTATGGTATTAAAGAAACACTTTCAGAAATGTTCGTAAGTCTGAAAGAGCGTGTCGAAATAATTTCTTAGTAAGCTTGTACTACTACAGGAAAATGAAGGAATATATTTCTGTTTTCCGTAGGGCTGGAAAAATCATTTCTGAATTCCAGCAATAGGGTATCGCTGCTTTCGGATGAAGTTTCAAAATTGATTTTATACTGGTTTAATCCTTCTTCAATATTCTGGTAACAGATAAATCCGTTTCCCAAAAACAAGCCAAGCACTGGTAAAGTATTTTCTGCCTTTGTTCCTTCAGCGCTAAACACTATCGTATATTTTCCTGCACGCAGTGGTATCGGAAGCGTGTTAACGCTCATCTTCCTGGAAAAGATCAGTATGGCAGAATCCTTACTCCATCTATACTGCGTATTCTTATCAATGTTTTTATGGGACAGTACCTGTACTGGATAGCGCTTATGGCACCTTGTTAGCAGGCACATAAATGTTGCGAAATACAGCATGTGAAAAAATTTCATTTAAAAAGATTGTATTTAAGAATACAGTATATAGCCCTGAATCCATCTTTCCAGTTGATTTTTTTTCCTTCTTCATAGGTTCTTCCATAATAAGATATTCCCACTTCATAAATCCGGAGAAGGGGAATCCTGGCAATTTTAGCGGTGATTTCAGGTTCAAAACCGAACCGGTTTTCAGTCAGTCGAATAGACTGGATCACCGGCCTCCGGAACATCTTGTAGCAGGTTTCCATATCCGTCAGGTTCATATTGGTGAATATGTTGGAGAGCATGGTAAGGAACTTATTGCCGATCGAATGCCAGAAAAACAAAATCCTATGGGGTTTGCCACCCATGAACCGGGATCCGTAAACCACGTCAGCAACATCTGCGATCAGGGGTTTGAGCAAAATATCAAATTCTTCAGGGTCATATTCCAGATCGGCATCCTGCACAATTACATAATCACCTGTGGCGTGCACGATCCCTGTTCTGACAGCGGCACCCTTTCCGAAATTCCGGGAATGGCTGATAAGCCGTATGCCCTCAGCCGGATTCGCTGTTATGAATGCTTCCACGGCAGCTGATGTACTGTCGGTGGAACAATCGTTTACTACTATAATTTCTTTTTCGATATCGTATGCTGATCTTACCTGTAATAGTTTGGTCAGAATAAAACCAATAGTTCTTTCTTCATTATAGGCAGGTACTATAACAGACAGGACTTTGAGCATAAGCAATACTATAGTTTTTTTAAACTCAGTACAAATAAATATATCTTGCTGGTATTAATATGATGGCATGGATATACTGGTTCTTCTACCACTGATTAGCCTATTGCTGACCGTTTTGATCATCAGTTTGCTAAAGAGTAGTCTTCATAATCTATGCGGTTTCCGCGAAGCAGTACTTTATTCCATCTGCCTCAACTGTACTGCAGTGGTGGTGATCACTGAATTGCTCAGTGTCTGGAATGTGCTGACATTTAGCTGGCTTGCGGGGAGCTGGATGATCATCGTATTGGCGCTTTTCAGTTATGCTGTAATACATAAATCATTTACTGAGCTGGGAAGCAAACTGGCTTTTTTTGTGAAAAGGATCAGAACAGAAAAATTACTCTGGTGTGTGCTGTTGTTATGGAGTATTTCCGGGATCATCGCTATTCTATATCCAACCAATAATTATGATTCCCTTACCTATCATATGGCCCGGGTAGCGCATTGGGAGCAGCAGGCCGGAATATCTTATTATAAAACACATATACTCAGACAGATTGTATTTCCTCCTTTTGCGGAGTATGTGATCCTTCATCTTCAAATCCTTACTGGTGGAGATCGTTTTGCTAACGCAGTGCAATTATTTTTTCTTGGCGGAGGAATATTGTCGGTATCGCTTATTGTCAGAGAATTGCGTGGTAACCGCCGTCAGCAGATTACTGCAGCAGTTATCGGTTGTTTTATTCCAATGGCCGTGTTGCAAAGTAATACTACCCAGAATGATATCGTGGAGGCTTTTTTTGCAGTGACCTTTTTATTCTTTTCCTTAAAACTCTGGAAACAAACCCATTTTATTACTGCTGCTTTTGCCGGTATAGCTCTGGGCCTGGCATGGTTCACAAAGGGAACGGGATATATGTATACCTGTGTATTCTGCGGCTGGTACCTTATAGTACTGATCAGAAAATATAAGGGATCATTCCGACAACTTCTCCAAAATGCTGCTGTTTATGCAATGGTTCCGCTTCTGGCACTTTCTATTAATTCCGGTATGTATTACAGGAATATTTTTTTTGAGGGAACCCTGTTAGGAAATGCGGGAGAAGGCGCGGTCATATCTAAACACAATCCTAAGAGCCTTGCTTTTGTAGCAATAAAAAATGTGATGAATCATCTTCCGGTCACCTCTGCTATGAAAAACAGTGTTTCCGCTATAGCCGTTAAATGGGGCATAGATCCGGACGATCCTGATTATAATATGACAGGCATGAGCATGATGATCGAAGGATGGTCTTTTCATGAAGATTATGGTCAGAATTTCTTTCACCTGATCCTTATCGTTATTTTTTTAGTACTCTTTTTTTGCAGGAAAGATTCATATAAACGATCATCGGCAGACAGATTCTTATTCGTGATCAGTTTGCTGATCATATCTCTGCTGTTTACGGTTTTACTCGAGTGGCAGCCCTGGTCTAACCGGCTGCAGATGCCTCTGTTTATGCTTTTCTCCGTCTTTCTCGGACTGGAGCTCGGAAGGATCCGCAAGCCAATTGCAATGCTGCTTTGTATCCCGGTAATTATTTATGGATTTATCGCACTTGCAATGAATTCAAGGCATCCCATTCTGCCCGTCAAGCAAAGTATTTTCACACTCCCTTACCGCAATTTTATTTATGACGAGGATATGCTGTCCCTGCAGCGTTACCTGGATCAAAAGCCGTATACCAGGATCGGTATTTATATAGGAAGTGACAGCTGGGATTATCCATACTTCAAACTTCTTCGCAAAACTGGGGGAAAGGTCCGTGAGTTAAAACACATTTTTGTGGAAAATCGTTCGGCAATGTACCTGGATCATTTTAAACCCGAAGTGCTGATCTCTATTCATACTTCGGTTGAAAAATTTAATCATAAGGGAAGAGATTTTTTTAAAACACGGGTATTTGGAGGGATAGCAGTATTTGAGCCCAGGTGATACTATTTTTTTCTGCTCAATACCACGTTATTAAAATATAAGGTGTCATTTTTTGGAAGCACTAATAACAATAGACTTCCGATCAGGTTTACAGGAACGATCAGTGTCATTCTTACTAGATAATTCACTGCCGGAACGGGAATATTAAGCAGACTATAAAAATACAAGGCGATCATCTGAAAATTAACCCTTGCGAAATTTCCGCTCTTGCGGAGATTTACCACTTCAAATCCATGTTTGTTTAACAAATGACGGATGCCAAATGAAGTGTATCGTGCAAAGTCGTAGGGTGCTTCGTGTTCATTCCAGCAAAAAGGAACGGTTATCAACAGTTGCCCGTCTTTTTTCATCACCCTGTTAATTTCCATTATTACTTCATCCAGATTAAAAATATGTTCAAATACCTCACTGCAAAATACACTGTCGAAGGTTTCATCATGGAAAGGAATAGTTTTGCCGTCATAAAACACATCTATTTTTGATGAGCTGTGTTCATGACCTGTCTGTTCCATGTCTATCCCAATATATTCACTTACAGAAAAAAGATTTTCATAGGGTTTTCGGCCGCAGCCAAAATCCAGCAGTTTCCCCTTTAGCACAGGGGCTGTTTTTTTGATATTTAAATACAGCCCGCGTCTGATAAAATAAAATGGATTAATAAACAATCCCATAAGACCTGGCTGAAAGCTTTGTTTTTTATAATAATTGCGAAGGTTCATTGGGTACTGGGTTTTGTCTTATATATAAAAGTCCGGCATGAGAAAATTTAATACCAGGCAGTATGAGCAGCATGATTTCCGGATATTCTAAATAATTATCTATCAGCAGTAATAAAGGAAGCAGGATCATCATAAATTTAAAAAACCGCCACTTAATCCGGGCATCCCTGTTTTCGCTGCATTGTTCATATAATTTCGCCACGCGGTAATAATACCGAATGTAGATCAGCGCCAGAACCATGGTAAAAATAATTCCGTACTCTCCTAATAAAGCGAGTAATGAAGAAAAAGGCTGGTTTCTGAAACCGTCCAGATACAATCGCTGATCAGTATTGGTTTCATTCCAGAGAGGATATGCGTAATTTTTAAAATAATAGGGTTGGTAGCTGTCCTTAATGAAGGGAACCTCCGTAAAGTAGGAGGGACTTCCTACCATAAAAGCACTCCGGCTGTTAAACGTTCCGGGCCCTGATCCGAAAAGAAAATCTTTGGCATTTTTCGGATAGGAAACGGCGTAATTATAAAAAGCAATTAATTTTCTGGGACCACCATCCAGACGGGGATGAATAAGTTTATTGAGATTTGCAATATTGTATTCCAAGGTCACCGGTTTAATGAGGTATAATAAAGTATAAACGGAGGCCAGCGATACTGCGGCCACCAGGAATGTTCTCAAAACAACTTTCAACCGGAATTGAAAAAAACTTAACACAAACCCGGCCAGACAAATCACCAGTCCCGCACCGTAAAAACCGAGTACCGAACAAACCAGGAAGAAAATTCCTAAGAATAAGTACACTGGCTTTTTTTTATACAGATAGGAAACAAAGTAATAAAACAGCAAAAAAGTATTCAGCAGCATCAATCCATTAACAGATACGGAGAATTGTGTATAGATACCCAGCAGGCTATCATCTGATTTAGGATTGATCATAATCTGAACCAGCCCTATGCTGTCATTAATAAAAGCTACAGCAGTGAGACACTTTATAAAAGTGGTAAGACTGTCCCTCCTCGTTTCAATATCCGATACAGGATTGGTGAAGAGCAGCCACAGAAAGGGAAGCAGGTAGAATAAGGAAAGGAGTTTGTATTTAAGAAACGGGTGACCGGTAAACGAAAGAAGAAAACTAAGGCCGGCGAGTGATACTAACAATAACAGGTTGCTGCTGATCCTGAAGCGGTAAAACGCTATGATCAGCAAGGCAATTAACGGATAGATCAGTAGTAGCGATATTCTTAGAAACGTTCCGGCAATACTTGCCACAAGCGCTAAAAGAACAAATGAGCCCGCATATTGATAAAAGGCTTTATCTTTTTTTATGGGTATGGTCATTTATTAGTCCGGTATAATATTTCATAGTAAGATCGTAACATTTTTCCGGGTGATAATTTTCCAGATACCGGGTTCTGGCATTTTTATACATGGAAAAATCGAGTGCTCTGTGCTGTATTTCAAACGCAATTATTTTTTCTGAAATGGCTTTTGAATTACCTGGCTCAAACAGCAATCCGTTTTCACCCTCAATGATCATCTCTGCCATGGCGCCTGTTGCAGAAGCTAATACCGGCGTTCCCGTAGCTAACGCTTCAATGATGGTTAAAGGTAATCCTTCATACCACACAGATGGGAAAATCAATGCTCTGCAGGTTTTCATCCTGCTGATCACTTCCTCCCGCGAACGAACACCCAAAAACTCAACATTCGGTAAATTTTTTGCTTTCAGCAGGTACTGCTCTTTTTCAGGTCCGTCTCCGAGTACCACAAGTTGCTGATCCGGGAGCCACTGCCATGCATCCAACAGACTGTTCAGGCCTTTTTCTGCAGAAAGTCTTCCGACAAAAAGATAGAACGATTTTCTGTTATGCACGTCCCCTGTACCAGGATCCGCAATGAAATTTGGTTTAACGTTCATCCTTTCGGAAGCCACCCGGAGCGAAGAATCTAATAACCTTTTTCTCATGAAAGCAGAAGGTGTGAAAAATAAGTCCACTTTATTCTGCCAGGTTCCCATCCATTTATGTATCGCCGCAATACTTCCGACTACGGCACTTTGAAGAGCGGATTGATGGTAACATTTGTATTTAACCCCGTACCAGGGAAAGTCGTGCTTCACGCACAGTTCACAGACTTTATTATCACGCAATAGTAAACAGTTGGCGCAGATCAGCCGGAAATTATGCAGGGTAACGACTACAGGTATCCGGTGTTTTTGTGCCTCTATCAGCACCGACGGCGAAGCCGCAAAAAAGAAATTGTGAACATGAAGTATATCGGGCTTGAAATCGAGGATCACCTTTCGTACTATCCGCGCAGAAGCAACATTGTATACTGCATCTATTCCTGCTCTGATCTTATTTAGAAAACCTTCGGGTGTTCCGGCGTTTTGGAAATGCTGAATCAATACTTCATGTCCTTTGCTTTTCATCAGCTCAACTTCAGCGTCCAGCGTCGTATCTTCACCTCCTGCACTTTGCAAATATTTGGTATGGATATAAAGTATTCTCAAAATTATTATTGTTCAATTAAATTCCTCCACTGCAGCAGGGTGGTTTTTTTTTCAAAATGACCGGCACGCTTTAAGGACTGCAACCGGTAATGTGCTGTCAGTTGTTTGTTGTTTAATAAAGAGACTGCCGCAAGAGCAACCATGTCGCCGTAGGTATCCGCATCTACTTTTTGCGTATCGGCTACCGGTATCAATATTCCATTCTCATCAAACTCAATTCCGCTGGCTATAGAAAATATATTATCCGATGGACTGATTATTTCTCTTGGTCCTGAACGGCAATCCGAGGAAATAATGGGAAGTCCGCAGGACATTGCTTCCAGCAGTGCATTCGGAAATCCTTCATAAACGGAAACGTTCACGAATAAATCGCATCTTTTTAAATAAGGATACAGGTTGGAAATAAATCCTGCCAGATAGATATCATAGGTTTGCAGTTGATGATCGGTGGGAGTAACCCCTTCGATATATACCTTAAGTTGAACCGCTTCAGCACTGCTGAGAATTTTATCCTGCAACGGACCTTCCCCGATAATCAACAACTTCGCATCAGGGAATTGATTTTTGATTTTTTTTAGTGCCGGCACCAGCAACCATTGTGCTTTGGGAGAAGTGATCCTTCCTATATTAACGAGCACCGGTGCTGACTGGAAGATGGATTCGAGATGCTCCGGAATGCTTTCCATCTTTTGTTTTTCAACAAAATCAGGATCTATAAAATTATAGATCACTGCTATCTTATCCTTTTTCACTCCGAAATGATCCACCAGATCGTGTTGAACGAGTTTCGCCGGAACAACAATCCGGTCTGCTTTATTATATAACAGGCGAATGAATAATTTAAAAATACGGAGCCTGGGATGGTCTTCAAACTCATGGCTCAGGTAACTCCGCACGCTAAGGATCACTTTTTCTTTTCCTGCCGACAGAATATTTACGAAATTAGACGCCTCCATAAAACTCAGGCAGACATTGATATTATTTGCCTGTTTTACTTTTCTTAATTTCCATATGAGTACCAGTGACCGGATACTTCTTTTTAAAAAAGAATTGTTTTTCGTGCTCGCAGCATAGGGTAGCCGGATGCGGACAAGGTTGCCTTCGTAGGCGAAATCTATTTTATCGGTATCATTATAAATCGCCAGGATAACATTATAATAAGGGGAAAGCCCAACGCTCAGCTGACCAATGACTTTTTGAGCACCCCCACCATATAACTGATTTACCAGTAGTAATAGATTCTTCTTCAAGCCTCCGGGTTAATTTTTCTTTTCCTGATTATTGCTGCTTTTTCGTACGACAATAATGATTTGTATATTAATATGAGTAGTAAAACCGTGAGTGTAATTAAAAATCCTGCCAGCGCAAAATGAATAACATTCTGTTGCAGGTAAGAAAGTTTTCTTCCCAGCGGATTAAAAGGCGAGAATACTGTTATGGCATATTGTTCGATCACCGATCGTTTCCGGTTCGTCTTTAATTCA
>JAYUXA010000099.1:0-8207 GCA_043753245.1 Chitinophagaceae bacterium | reverse complement strand
CGATCATTATAGCTTCAATGGATTGAATAAGATCTTCAAGCGGATCCTTAACATTGTGCGATGCATCGATCATCCATCCCAGACCAGTAGCATGGTCTATCCCCCTTGCATCCATTCCTTCCACCAATTCATTGAAGATCAGAAAAAGCTGGTAAGGTTTCATACTGCCAACGGTCAGGTCATCATCACCATACTTGGAATCGTTAAAATGAAACCCACCCAGTTTACCTTCCATAAGCAATAAGGAAACAATCTGTTCGATATTTGCATTAGGCAGATGGTGTCCAAGATCCACCAGCGTATATGCCCGGGCACCGAGTTTAGAGGAATACAATAACGATTGCCCCCAATCTCCTACCGTTGTAGAATAAAAATTAGGTTCATACGCTTTGTATTCCACAAATAGTTTCCAGTCAGATGGTAACGCCTGGTATACTTCCTGCAAGCTCTCCAGGGTGTTCTGAAAGGCTTTACGAAAATTTAATTGTCCCGGAAAACACGAACCATCCGAAAGCCATACCGTAAGCGATTTTGATCCAAGCTCCACACCATGGCGGATCACTTCAATATTATGCTGCACAGCCTGACGGCGTACGTCTTTATTTACATGCTGAAATGAACCATATTTATAACTGAGCTGCTGATCGGGCTGATCCTGAAATGTATTCGAATTCATGGCATCAAAGCGGAGACCGTGTTGTGCAGCGAGTAATTTTATCGCAGCATAACTGGAGGGTATATCCCAGGGAATATGCAGGGAAATAGCGCCGCTGGATTGGTTGAGTTTATGGAGTAATCCGATGTCTTCGACCTTTTCTTCGATGGATCGCGGCTCCCCTCCGATCGAAAATCTTCCGAAACGGGTGCCGCCACTTCCTAATGCCCAGCTGGGTATAGCTACCTGAAATGCAATGAGTTTATTAAGCACTGATTCTGCTGCAGGAATAGTGTCCAGAGCAAAACTTAAATGCTGCCGGTGTTTTTTTTGTACTGAAGCATTATGGTCTTCAATAGCATTTATCTGTAGTTTCATACCTGCTATTTTAAGGAATTGCCATAACCCACCAATATTACAGAAGCAATAATGGTGATGATGCCAATCGTTATTGTTTGAATTGTTTTTTTACCGGTACCCTTCCATTCTTTTAATACGATACCCCACATGTTGGCTACCAGTATAATAAAAGCCATATGCAAAATCCAGGAGCTTGGGCCATTGCTTAATTTGCTTTCTCCCATGCCGTAAAAAAAGAATTGTAAAAACCAGGTGGTACCTGCCAGTGCGGAGAATATATAATTGGAAAGCAGCGGCGTTTTTCTATTGGTGTAATCACCAAATGTTTTATTGCGGGCATTTAATATCATGCACCAGATCAGGTTGGTAGTAAGCCCCCCCCAAAGAATCACTATATAAATGACATTGTTTCTAAATAGAAACTCCCCTGCATCCGGATGCGAGGTTTTCCAAATGGCATTGGCGGTCATTGCCATGGATGAACCGGATTCTATCCCAAAAGAAAAACATGCACTCAGAATTCCGGAAATAACGGATACCAGCAGGCCAAGGCCAAATTTATATTCTGTTTTAATTTGCAATCCGTGTGGATCCGTAGCGGCTGCACCCGAAAGTGATTTTTCTTTCAGTGTACCTGCTCTGGCACATATAATAATTCCAATGACACAAACCAATAAACCCGCCATAACCGTAAGCCCCCAGGTGGTGCCGGTCAGCATGCCTATTGTTTCTTTTCCCTGGCGGGGATACAACTGGTAGTATATAGATGGAATAAGTGCACCAAATACCATGCTGATGCCCAGAATAATACTGCTTCCCAGCGACACGCCCAGATAACGGACGCCAAGCCCATAGGTTAATCCGCCTATTCCCCATAACAGTCCAAAAATAAACGTGTATCCAAATACGGTGGCATCGGCACTCCTGATAATTTCTGTAAATCCGGGAATGGTAAGATAAGCGGCAAGAGGCGGAACTACAAGCCAGGAAAATATCCCTCCTACGATCCAATAACTTTCCCAGGCCCAGCCTTTTACTTTTTTATATGGTAGATAGAAACTGCCGGAAGCAAAACCTCCAATCATGTGAAAGATAACACCCAGTATGGCCTGCATCTATAAATTGTTTTTTAATATGGCAATGCGTTAACGCTTAAAAATAAACAAATCGGTCCAGAAACTGTGATGCACTGTTTGGGCAGTAAGCAGTAAATTATTTATTCAATTCTACTTTAGTCATTTGATAATAATGATTCTGTAATTCATGCACACTGATCGCCTGATTAAGTACTCTTCGGTCTTCGCGCCACCATATTTCAATATTGGAGAAATCACCCTTGCGGTTAGTAACCAGACGGAAAGAATCCTTCATGTATTTTACACCATTTCCGTTTTCTTCTTTGGTAAAACCAAGATTGGTCAGTTGCTCGTCCGATAACGGAATAGCAAAGAGATGCTCTGGGGTATACCAGAATTCCTGCACTTCTGTTTCTACATTAATTTCTTTTTCTTCCCGGTTAATGTTCTTCACTATACCTTCTCTTCTCTGGCCTTCGTATTCGGCCATCACTATATCTCCTGCTTTTAATTCATTAAACCTGATCATATACTTGAAATTTTATTCTCTGAATATACTAAAAAAAACTACCCCTGCTTTTTTTATAGCACCTTTTACTGCGAAATTGATCTCCTGTTTATTCGGCCCAGCTCATTGTGTACCCGGCATTCTCAATAGACAACGCCTCTGTGGTGAGCTGCAACGGATGAAAGGTATCAATCATCACGGCAAGTTCCTGTGTGGCTTTCGTACCGATACTTTTTTCAACAGTACCAGGATGCGGACCATGCGGAATACCGCCCGGATGCAGCGTAAGCATTCCCCTGGTAACATTCCTGCGGCTCATAAAATCCCCATCCACATAGTACAGCAATTCATCACTGTCGATATTACTATGGTTATAGGGTGCCGGAATAGCGTCCGGATGATAATCAAATAATCGCGGACAAAAAGAACACACCACATAATTATGTCCTTCGAAAGTCTGGTGCACAGGAGGAGGCTGATGCACTCTTCCGGTTATAGGTTCGAAATCATAGATACTGAATGCAAATGGATAACAGCATCCGTCCCATCCGATCACATCAAAAGGGTGATGACCATAGTGGATTCCATAAACCACCCCTTTCTTTTTTGTTTTTATTAGAAAATCGCCCTGTTCATCACGAGTAACTAAACCCTGCGGTTTTCGGATATCACGTTCGCAAAATGGAGCGTTCTCCAGCAGCTGGCCGTAAGGACTCAGGTATCTTTTAGGAAACCGTATCGGACTAAAAGATTCAATAATGAGTAAACGGTTATGTCCGGTACTGAATTCGATCTGATAAATCGTTCCCCGTGGAATGGATAAATAATCTCCAAAGCTAAATTCAATATTGCCATACATGGTTTTTAATATACCAGTACCCTCATGCACAAAAATCAATTCATCCGCATCAGCATTTTTATAAAAATAACTGGTGAGGCTACTCGTTGGTGCTGCAAGAACAATATGGCAATCATGATTTACTAAAATGGTTTTACGACTGATCAGATAATCGCTTTCAGGTGGAATACCAAAGCCTTCGAAACTTCTGTGTTTCAACATTTTTTCTTCAGCGATTTTTGGAGAAACATCGTACGGTTCATCCGTACTGATTATAGCTGTTGGTGCGGAACAATGGTACAGTAGAGAATAGTCGTTGGAAAAGCCTTCGGTGGAAAATAATTGTTCGCTATATAGTGAGCCGTCTTTCTTTCTGAATTGGGTATGGCGTTTATGAGGGATGGATCCCTGCGAGTGGTAGTGTGGCATCGTTATCTTTTTGTGGTAAGCAAAAGTAAGGAATCTCACCGCGGAAAAGCTATCCTTACATCCCTGGAAACAGCGCTCTTCCAATACCGGTTCTGCCTGGCCAGGGAATGCTGACCAATATAATGATAAGGGCTATCAGATAAAGCCAGAAACTTTTTTTATGTTTTATCAGATCAGGTATAGTTCTTTTATACACCCCCCGTCCAATAGTTAGCAGCACAATAGCAATCAGCATTCCTATATTGTGTTCCATGATCCAGAACCGGGCTACCGGATCTTTCATAGCAGCAGAAAAACCAATGTTCTGAAGCAGTTTATATCCCCATATTCCGGTAAACCAGAGAATAATTCCGATTAAAAGTTGAGAATGCGCGGAAATCATCAGAAACAGCCCGATTTTTTTATCCCCGGCTGTAAACGGTTTTTTACCTGACATGCCCAGAAAATGACGCACTAGCGCAACGATAAGAAGCAGCAAAACGACCCAGCGAAGAAGATTGTGAAGATGGACCAGACCGGTGGACATATGGAAACATTTAGTTAAGCTGAATAATTCAGCATTGCAAAGAAAAAGAACATTAAATAAACCACCAATTAAAAGCGGGCGATAAGTTTAAGATTCAACAACCGGGGGGTCAGCCGGTTTGGCAGCGCATAGGTGGTATTGGAAAAATCCTTGATCAGCAGATAAGAAATGGTGTTGTCCCTGTCAATCAGATTGAATACTTCCAGGGTTGCCCATATATTTTCAAAATTACGGAAAGGACTATGACTTCTGCGGTTGGCTTTTTCACTATCCAGCAACAATGCACTAAAACCAATATCAATCCTGATATAAGGTTCGATGATCAATCCGTTACGGTATTTGGAACTTCCCGGAATATTATACGGAAGATTACTTCCGTATATAAAATTCAGATACACTCTGAAATTCTTATTCGTTGCCAGGTAATCCTGAAGAAACATTCCAAAAGTGATGAACCGGTCTGTAGGTCTGCGAAACCAGCCACCCTGTTGCAGACTGCTGTCCGTTGCCTGATTCAGGGAGTCAAGTGTGTAATTATAATAGCTGTCGTTATCCAGATTTTCACGCGTACGCATGAAACCAAGGCTAAACCAGCTCTCTGCATCTTTCACCAGTTCAGTAAACAATCGCAATTCCAAACCGGTAGCATATGCTTTGGCATTGTTGTCTCCAAAATAACGAAGCCGCACATTGTCAATATCATAGGGCACTACCCGAGACATCAGTTTATAATACGCTTCTGTTGTTAGCCGGTAAGGCCGTTTGCCGGATTTAAATTGGTAATCCAAACCTGCCACAACCTGGTAACTGCGCTGTGCTTTCAGGCCGGTGTTAACAGTTCCGTCATATCTTCTTAATTCCCGGTAAAAAGGAGGCTGGTGATAGGCACCCAATGCTCCCCGGAACACTATATCTTTTTTCCATTCTGCAGGTTTCCAGGATACTCCCAGCCTTGGGGATACCAGCAATTCCCTGTTCAGATCGTTATAATTATACCGTATGCCACCCTGGAGACTTACCCCTGCATCCTTGTTGATACTATAATTATCCTGTAGAAATCCGGAAATCCGGAAAATATTCAGATTGGCAGAACTGCTGATAAATTTATTCATTACCAGCGCTCCCGGATCGTAGGGAATAGCATATCCCGCAGAGTCCTGGTATTCCCATTCGTGCAGCTTATCTCTTACTTTTTGCAATTCCACAGACTGCCCCCATTGCACAAAATGTTTCCCAAGATCTAGCGTACCCTTATGAGAGGCGTTCCACACTTCGATCTTTAAGGTATTCCGGGTATAATTATGGTACAAACCTGCCCCCAATGGATTATTGATAAGACCGAAGTCCGGTTTTGTTTTATCAAACCCTCTCTCACCAAATAAATAAGCTCCGGTAATGTCGAGTGATTCTTTTTCATCATTGCTGAATCTGCTCAGCATCCATTTTAATTTCAATTTTTTTCTGGCCTGATGAATAAAAGATAATCCCACCATATTGGTCCGGTAACTGTCTTCTTCCTTACCGGCAAAAAATATGTCCAGGCCCAGGTTGGCACTGAAAAAAGGGGAAAAAACAGTAGAGGTGAGCTGGCTGTATTGCGGAACAAGGGTAAAGGAACTCTTCGAAAAATTACCAAATAATTCCAGACTGGCATGATCATTAAACTGGTAGGTCAGCAAGGTCTGAAAATCGGCGGAGGAGGGAACATAATTTCCTTTCGTTTCCTGGCTGCCGAGCAGGTTTCGGTTGCTTCGGTTACGTATTCCTGTTAAAAAAGTAAATTTATTGTTTTTTGAAGTCCCTTCCAGATGAAAGCCCTGTTCCAGTAAACCAGCATAGGCTGAACCGGCAAATTTTTTTGGTTTTTTATACTGAATATCGAGCACCGATGACATCTTATCGCCGTATTTAGCCTGGAACCCGCCATTGTAAAAATTCACATTTCTGGTGAGTTCCGGATTAATAAAACTTAATCCTTCCTGCTGTCCGCTCCGTACCAGATATGGGCGGAAAACTTCAAAATCATTTACATAAATCAGGTTCTCGTCGTAACTGCCGCCACGGACAGAATATTGAGAAGTCAGTTCATTATTTGATCCTACAAATACCTTGATCAGACTTTCAATTCCACCTAAGGGAGAAGGGATATTGATCGCATTTTTCGGATTGATAATAACCAGCCCTGCCTCTGCTCTTTGCCTCTGGTCCGTAACAATAACGGCATCAAGATCACCGTGACCGCGTTCCAGTTTTATAATAACGTACTCCCGTTCATTTTCGTTAAGTAAAAAATTATGCTGTGCCGTTCTGTATCCCGCATAACTGAAGACAACTGCGAATGCTTTATCTGCCGGACCTTTCAGTGAAAAGGTACCGGAATCCGAGGTGATAATTCCAGTCTGTCTGCCCAGAATACGAACCGAAACCTGCTGAAGCGGAAATTCATTTTCATCCACCACTTTACCGGAAAGAAATGCAGCCCTGATCTGTGCGTATCCATTAACGGACGATGCAATTAAAAAAACCAGAAACAGTATACGGACAATTTTTACCCGCAATATATCCATGCTCCCGGAATTAAACATGGTGGATGTTGATCAGCTTCCTGATGGTTTCTTTTGGATCGGCCGAACTGAATACAGTGCTTCCCACTACCAGCACATCAGCTCCGGCTTCCAGGATTGCTGCTGCATTCTGAAGAGTTACTCCCCCGTCAATTTCAATTTTCACATCAAGCTGAAGTTCATCGATCATACGCCGGAGCTCACGGATCTTATTGAGGGTATGTGGGATAAAGGACTGTCCTCCAAAACCAGGATTCACGCTCATAATATTGACCAGGTAGACATCCTGAATAATATCTTTCAGACTGGATACCGGAGTGTGCGGATTAATGGCTACCCCGGCATTCATACCCAGTAAACGGATCTGTTCAATATTGCGGTGCAGGTTTGGGCAAGCTTCAAGGTGTACATGAAGATTATCTGCTCCTGCATCCCTGAACGCTTCTGCATACTTTTCCGGTTCCAGGATCATCAGGTGAACATCACTGATTTTTTTATTGGCTTTTGTTACCTGCTGAATAACGGGCAATCCAAAACTGATATTAGGAACAAACCTCCCGTCCATTACATCAAGATGCAACCACCGGGCCTCGCTTTCATTAACCATGGCGCATTCTTTTTCGAGCTGGAGGAAGTTGGCGGCTAAAAGAGATGGAGCAATTATGGGCATGCGCGAATATAATCTGAATATGAATATTATTTCGTTACTCTTTGAAGTGCTGCACGGGCTTCAGAAAAACCGTCATCAAGCGCTGCAGCCCGGTCAAAATTTGCCGCAGCCTGCTGTTTATCCCCTTTTACTTCAAAGCAACGCCCCATCCAGTAATAGGCGTCTGCATCTGTATTGGAAACGGTAGCAGCCATATTAAATACATTCATAGCGGAATCTATTCTTTTTGTTTCAAAAAGAATAATGCCTTTTTCAATATAGGCATCGGTCATTTTCCAGTCCCTGCGAATACACAAATCGAATTGCTGCATAGCACTGTCGTATTGTTTTATTTCGCTGTAATAAACACCCTTCATAAAAACGGGACCTGTTTGCACCTGGCCGGAATCTTTCCGGAGCAGATAGTTACAAATGACCAGTGCACGGGGGTCTTTTTTTGCTGCGTAGATATTGGCGAGTGACAATCCTGAATAATTAATAGGCAGTAACAGAAAGGATTTTTCCAGTGCCTGCAATGCGGAAGTGGTATCACCTAACCTTGCCAGCAGCATCCCTTTCTCGTACCAGGCTTCAAAATTCAG
>JAYUXA010000098.1:0-3895 GCA_043753245.1 Chitinophagaceae bacterium | reverse complement strand
AGGTGCAAAATACAGACCTTTAATTAGTTATAAAAATACTCCTGGGCTGTAGAATTTATTCCCCTTCAGGCCTGAATTTTAGTTATGCACATCTAAACCAGACAGTTGTGCTGTAAAAGGGGCAGTTGCAAAGATATTCACATTATGTGGACTTGTTTTCTATTCAAAATTACAGTACCATTTGTATTATTGTAAAGCAGGATTTACGAAAGGCACCCGGGTATACAGCCCGGTTTTTTGTCTCTTTTAGATTTCCGGAATTACAATAATAATAATAAATTAATGTGACTATGAATCACCAGGATGAAGTATTACTCAGGGAAAATAAGGACCGTTTTGTCATTCTTCCCATCAATTATCCCAAGGTCTGGGAGATGTATAAAAAGCATGAAGCCAGCTTCTGGACCGCCGAAGAAATAGATTTAAGCGGAGACCTTCAGCACTGGAATGCTCTAAACGACGGAGAGCGTCATTTTATATCTCATATACTCGCATTTTTTGCCGCAAGCGATGGCATAGTGAATGAAAATCTGGCTGTAAATTTCATGAGTGAAGTGCAGCTTCCTGAAGCGCGTTGCTTTTATGGTTTCCAGATCATGATGGAGAACATCCACTCAGAAACATATGCCCTGCTAATTGATACCTTTGTAAAAGACCCGAATGAGAAAACACACTTATTCCATGCTATCGACACGGTACCCGCTGTAAAGAAAAAAGCGGAATGGGCGCTGCGCTGGATCGAAGGGGGAAATTTCGCTGAAAGGCTGGTAGCTTTTGCGGCAGTAGAAGGAATCTTTTTCAGTGGTAGCTTCTGTTCCATTTTCTGGTTGAAAAAACGAGGGCTCATGCCTGGACTAACGTTCAGTAATGAATTGATCAGCCGCGATGAAGGACTGCATTGTGAGTTTGCCTGTCTGTTGTACAGCATGTTGAAAACACAGCTTACCAAAGACGAGGTATTTGCGATTATCGGCGATGCCGTACGGATTGAAAAAGAATTTATTACGGAAGCGCTGCCGGTGGCACTGATCGGGATGAATGCAAAACTGATGCAGCAGTACATTGAATTTGTGGCCGACAGATGGCTGAGTGAACTCGGATATCCGAAAATGTTCGGTACCGCCAATCCGTTCGATTTCATGGAAATGATCTCCCTCCAGGGTAAAACAAATTTCTTTGAAAAAAGAGTGGGCGATTATCAGAAATCAGGCGTGATGACCGGTTCTAAAGACGGACAGACCTTTAGTCTGGAAGAAGATTTCTGATCACCTTTAAAACAATTGACTAATTATAAAAATCTTTGCCCATGCAGTACGTTATAAAAAGAAACGGCAAAAAAGAAACCATCAAATTTGACAAAGTAACGGCAAGGCTGGAAAAATTATCTTACAGCCTCAGCCCATTGGTCAATGTGATCGATGTGGCCAAAAAAGTAATTGAGGGCATCTACGATGGTGTTCCGACCACAGAACTGGATAACCTGGCAGCAGAAACTGCCGCCTCACTGGCTACGAAACATCCGGATTATGCATTGCTGGCTTCCAGGATCGCCGTGAGCAACCTGCACAAGAATACCGTGAAGTCTTTTTCCGCTACTATGGTGAAGCTGTACAATTATGTGGATATAGCCAGTGGAAAAAAAACACCCCTTATTGCGGAAGATGTAATGCGGGTGATCGAGGACAATGCAGAGCTGCTGGACAGCACCATCATTTACGACAGGGATTTTGGATTTGATTATTTTGGATTCAAGACCATTGAAAAATCCTATTTATTCCGGATAGAAGGAAAGATCGCCGAGCGTCCGCAGCACATGTATATGCGTGTGGCAATCGGGATACATAAGGATGACGTGGAACGTGCCATCGCTACCTATCACCTTATGAGTGAAAGATGGTTCACACATGCCACGCCTACCTTATTCAATGCGGGAACACCAAAGCCGCAGATGAGCAGTTGTTTTTTACTGACCATGAAAGAAGACAGTATCGACGGTATTTACGATACCTTAAAACAAACGGCAAAAATATCTCAGAGCGCCGGAGGCATTGGACTGGCCATCAGTAATATCCGCGCTACCGGTTCCTATATCGGCGGAACGAACGGAACGAGCAACGGAATTATTCCCATGCTCCGGGTTTATAATGATACTGCACGGTATGTGGATCAGGGTGGCGGAAAAAGAAAAGGTGCTTTTGCCATTTATCTCGAACCATGGCATGCAGATGTCTTTGAATTTCTTGATCTGCGAAAAAACCATGGCAAGGAAGAGATGCGCGCGCGCGATCTTTTTTATGCGCTTTGGATACCGGATCTGTTTATGAAAAGGGTGGAAGAAAATGGAGACTGGAGTCTTTTTTGTCCTAATGAAGCACCAGGACTGAGTGATTGCTGGGGGGAGGCATTTGAAACATTGTATGCCCTGCATGAAAAAAATGGAAAAGCAAGAAGAACAGTTAAGGCACAGGAACTGTGGTTTGCTATTCTCGATGCACAGATTGAAACCGGCACGCCTTATCTACTGTACAAAGATGCGGCTAACAGAAAAAGCAACCAGCAGAATTTAGGCACCATTAAAAGTAGTAACCTCTGCACTGAAATTATTGAATACACTGCCCCCGACGAGGTAGCAGTATGTAACCTGGCCTCGCTGGCGCTGCCAAGGTTTGTGATCAATGGAAAGTTTGATCATGATAAATTATTTGAAGTAACGTACGAGGTTACGCGCAATCTGAATAAAATAATCGACAATAATTATTATCCTGTTGAGGAAGCACGTAATTCCAATACGCGGCACCGGCCGATAGGGATAGGTGTTCAGGGCCTCGCGGATGTATTTATTTTACTTCGCCTGCCTTTTGAATGTGAGCTCGCAAAATTGCTGAACAGGGATATTTTTGAAACGATCTATTTTGCAGCCATGAGTGCCAGTAAAGACCTGGCTGTTGAACAGGGGCCTTATGAAACCTTTGCGGGATCTCCGTTGTCAAAGGGAATTTTTCAGTTTGATATGTGGAATGTAAAACCTACAAACCGCTGGAACTGGGAAAAATTGAGAAAGGACGTGGTAGAGCACGGGGTTAGGAATTCTCTGCTGGTGGCGCCGATGCCAACCGCCTCTACTTCACAGATATTAGGAAACAACGAATGTTTTGAGCCCTACACTTCAAACATTTATTCCAGAAGGGTTCTGAGCGGCGAGTTTATTATTGTTAATAAACACCTGCTGAAAGATCTGGTACAACTTGGTTTGTGGAACAATGACATGAAAAATATGATCATCTCCGCAAATGGTTCTATCCAGCATATCGATGCCATTCCTGCAGACATTAAAGAATTGTATAAAACCGTTTGGGAGATCAAACAGCGTAATTTAATAGATATGGCGGCAGACAGAGGAGCATACATCTGCCAGTCGCAGTCGTTGAATTTATTTGTGGATACTCCAAGCGCTTCCAAGCTAACGTCCATGCATTTTTACGGATGGAAAAAGGGCTTGAAAACAGGAATGTACTATTTAAGAACCCAGGCGGCTACACAAGCCGTGCAGTTCACGATTGAAAAACAGGGTAGTGAAGAAATGCAGCCTGTTATTCCGGTGGCGGCAATGATGGAGAACAGTATTGATGACATAACCACCGATTTTACCGGGCCCGTGTGTACGATGGAAGAAGGCTGTGTAACGTGCAGCTCTTAGTATTCAGGTAAGCAGCATTAATAAAAAGGGCGCAAAGAGTTTTATTTTTTGCGCCCTTCTTGTAAAAGGTTAAGCCATTCGTGAAAACGGGTGGCTTTATTACGCTCAGTACAGCATAGTTTGGGTTGGTAAAACTTCTAATTTGTCTACCGGCTTCAAAACCAGACGATTGCTATGAAAAGAAGAGATCTTGTAGGA
>JAYUXA010000097.1:0-3903 GCA_043753245.1 Chitinophagaceae bacterium | reverse complement strand
AGTGGCTGCAAAGGCCATCACTAACCAAATTGCAGCATGTGTATACTGACCACCATTTTCACGTACACCCGGCACATAACCTTTTATATAGCCAGGGTTAAGATTAGATTTATCGAACGGCGGATTAAAGAGTTGAATAAGGCCGTCTTCTTTACGAACAAGGTGTTTATCTGCAGACTGCATTGCCGCATTGATCCGATCCGTATCACCGGCATTTGATAATACCGACCAGCTTTGCGCAATGGAATCAATTTTACACTCTTCATTTTTATGCGAGCCCAGCGGTGTACCATCATCAAAATATGCCCGCCGGTACCATTCTCCGTCCCATGCCTGTTCCCGGATGTTGACGCGTAGCTTTTCTGCTTCATCTTTGCATTTTATGGAGAAGATTTCGTCATTTCGTAATAGAGCTACTTCAGCAAACTGAATCAATATATCGTATAGAAAAAATGCAAGCCATACACTTTCCCCTTTTCCATGATTGCCTACTTTATCCATACCATCATTCCAATCTCCGGAGCCGATAAGTGGCAACCCATGTACCCCAAACTTTAGCGAATAATCAATGGCTTTTGTACAATGTTCATAGAGATCCGCCGTATCATCCGAGGTTATAAAAAGATCGTAATAGGAATCTTCCCCTGCTGCCAACTGACGCCCTTCCAAAAAAGGTATCTGCTGATTCAGTATGGCTTTATCATCAGTGGCTTTAATATATTTTGAGGCGACATAAGGCAGCCATAAATAATCATCTGTGCAAGTGGTACGAACACCGCGGCCTGTAGGAGGATGCCACCAATGCTGTACATCGCCCTGTTTAAATTGCCTTGATGCACACAATACTATTTGTGACCGCACTAACGTTGGATGCGCATGCAATAAGGACAAAACATCCTGCAACTGATCTCTGAAACCAAAAGCTCCGCCTGATTGATAGAATCCGCTTCGTGCCCACAGGCGACTGGCAAGTGTTTGATAGTTTAACCATCCATTTGCCATTATATTGAGTGCCGGATCGGGAGTATAAATTTGAACAACGCTCAATGTTTTTTGCCAGTAATCGTGTACTTTTTGTTTTGCCTGTTGTGCTGCCTGTGCACCTTCACTTGCCTGAATAACTTCCAGGGCATGCTCCATATTCTTTCCGGCCCCTAAGCGAAAAATAACCTCCTGCTCCTGCTCTTCTTCTAAATCACATACTACTTGTATAACGGCACACGGGTCTAATGCTGCACCTGTTTTACCTGAAAGCCTTACCCTTCTCAATCCTTCAGGGTTATTCAATGTTCCATTTCTTCCCAGAAATTCAGTTCTGTCGGTAGTGATTGTTTTGTTTGTTCCATCAGTATCAAAAAATGCGACCCTGTTTTCAAATTCCGGGCTATAAGTATTTTTCGCCAGGATAGCACCACTGCGTGTATCCAACTCAGTGATAGTATGCTTGATATATTTTGTTCTTAAATCTCCCAACCCCCAATCTATAAATCCCGTGGCTGAAATGCGCCTTTGCCTGCCGGAATGATTGCGGAGTTTTATAACTATAAATTTTACCGGATTTTCGATGTCGGTATAAATGGTCATTTCTGTATAAATACCATCTTCGCTGTGTTCAAACACACTATATCCAAATCCATGGCGTGAGATATAGGGTGAACTTCCTCTGCAGGGTAAGGGAGACGGAGACCAGAACTTACCGGTTTCTTCGTCCTTTAAATAGTATGCTTCTCCCTTAAGATCAGTTACCGGATCATTATTCCAGGGAGTAAGGCGAATTTCATGGGCATTATCTACCCATGTATAGGATAACCCGCTTTCTGTGACAATGCTGCCGAAGTCGGGATTCGCCAATACATTTATCCAGGGTGCAGGCGTTTTATTTTCGGGGCTTGTGGTGATAACATATTCTTTGCCGTCTGCAGTAAATCCCCCCAATCCATTAAAGAATTGAAGATCGTTACGCGGTTGAACTGAGCTATTTATATAAGGATGTGTTTTTACAGGGGTAAAAAATGGTATTGCCGTTCTTATTTTTACACGTCTGCTCATTTGTTCTTCCAGCGTACCGAATCTATCAGCGATCACCACATTGGCTACCGCTTCAAATAAACTTCTGTCTTCATTTGATAATTGTTCTGCCGCCCTGATAAAAATGCCACCCGGTTTTTCTTTTAATTCACCACTTACACCGGGAGCGATAAGGCTATGAATTAGATTGTGTAATTCCTGCCTGTAGCCTCCATGATCGTCGTTTAAAATTATCAGATCTACGATCAAGCCTTTGAGTCGCCAGTAATGATGCGCCTGAACCATTTGTTTTATGAGCAAAATGTTTTCTGCATCTTCTATTTGAACCAGCACAATTGGAATATCCCCGGATATGGAATATCGCCACAAACCGGACTGCCCCCTTTTGTTTTTCATGATCATTGCAGGATCTGCCCGGAGTGTCTGATTGGAGAAAATAATAGAACCTGCCAGACGGGAGTATAATTGCGCATCAGCCTCCACTGCATTGATTTGTCTTAATATTACCTGGCTATGGATCCATGCCAGTTCAAGTACCCTTGTGAACAGGTGTAAGGCCTGGTACTTATCAATGAGATTATTGCAGATCTCTTTGGATTCTGATGCACCCGTAACAATATCTACGGTTACCGATTCATTACCTTCCAGTACGATCCTGTATTGTATGGAAACAATAGGATCCAGCACCGATCCGCAACTTCCGCTAAGGGGGTCAATTTGCTTTAATACCTGTGGCTGGCTTATATTGTTACCCCTGCCAATAAACTGATCCCGGTCTGTTTCATAACTGACATTTACTATTTCTGCTTTATGCACTTTCATTAAATGAAACATCCATACAGATGTTTCTTCTATTGATCGGGGTCTCCGGGTGCATAAAATGGCATTACGCTGTTCATTGATTTCTGTCTGCACAAACAGATTGCTAAACGCCGGATGGGCTTCGTCTGCAGCCTGGGTAGCCAGTACAACTTCAGCATAGCTGGTAATTTCAATTATTCTTCTTTTACGCGAACGGTTAGTGATTTGTATTCGTTTCAATTCAATATCATCTTCCGGCGAAACGACAATCTCCGTATGCGTTTCCAGTGAATGATCGCGCCGGCGAAACTCAGCCCGCCCTTCAGAAAATACCGCCTCATAATTTTCCCCTTGCTGCAGGGTAGGCTGAAAAGCGGAAGACCAGAATAAATTGCTTTCCAGATCACGTATGTAGCAAAAGCTACCCCAGTTATCGCAGGTAGAATCCTCACGCCAACGGGTAACTGCAATATTTTTCCAATGGCTATATCCACCCCCTGCATTAGTAACCATCACGTGATACTTGCCATTTGATAATAACTGTATTTCGGGAACAGCCGTATGAGGAGTATTTAGTACACGGATAGAAGGATCGCTGCCTGAAATGATGCTGGCATCACCGGCATGAACACTGGGAGAATAAAAAGTAGTGACTCTGGGTATCCGTTCCTGTAATAATAATAATGTTGATTTTAAATGCACCTCCGATTCAAATCTTTTTTGCATGGGGCGATTGTGAAGCAAATAAGAAAGTGCTAAAAATGACATACCCTGGTGATGCGACATGAACGATTTAATGACCGCACTTTTTTGTTTTCTCAGTAAGCGCGTAGTGGTGTAGTCAATGGCTTCGTAAAATCCATAATCACCTTCGTACCCTTCCTCTTTTAACGTCTGCAGATTATTATACGCATCTTTTGGTACTACCATCAATGCCATTATAGTTGAGTATGGAGAAATCACCAGGTCTTCACCTAAACCTCGTTTAAAACCTATGCCTGGAACGCCAAACGATTTATATTGATAATTAAGGTGTGCATCCACCATATTATAACCCGATTCCGACATGCCCCA
>JAYUXA010000096.1:0-18138 GCA_043753245.1 Chitinophagaceae bacterium | reverse complement strand
CACTCAAACATGCGTACCAGTACTTTGAAAAAACGAAAAAACTGCCTTTGATCATGACCGAAGGCACAGGAAATTATGTAGTAGGCAATATTATCCAGGAGCCTGAACCAGTGGTGATCTTAAAAAAACAGCGCAGGGCGATCAGGACTTTCAATGAATTGGAGCTGGCTGTAGTGGTCGACAAACTGCCGTTATTCCCGGGAGGAAATGAAGGATTTCAGGTATTCATTGATGAGATTAGCCGGGAGATGCGAAAATACCTGGACAAGGAGCAAAAGAAAACCTATGTAATGATCGAATTTATCATTGATAAAAACGGCAATCCAGCTTATTCAAAAGTTATTAAAGGCGGCAATGAGGAAATGAACGATCTGTTGCAGGAGCGGTTTGAGGGCATGCCTGCCTGGAAACCAGCGACAAGGCTGGACAAGGCAGTGGCTATTAAACTGAAACAGTCTCTGGAAATCGAAAGGAAATAAAATTTCAGATCACATTATATTCATCGCCTTGGCAAAGAACGTGCAGACAAATGGCAGAGACAAGGTGAGCAGTTCTCCTTTAAAAGCAAGCAACAGAAAAAAGGCAAGGACTGAAAGAACGAAAAGCACCCAGTAAAGTGCGGGTGATTGTTTGGTAGTCTCCATAGTTAACATTTACGCGAAAATAATACAAAAATTCACATTCGGACATTTGTAATAAATTCGCTCTCACTTTCAAACAGCATAGTGAGAATATTATTTTATATTAAATATACTACTGAACCCGGTCAATCCTTATTCGTCACCGGTAATATTCCTGAGTTGGGAAACAATAACGAGCAGGCGGGTTTTGCCCTTACCTGGCTCGACCATCAATTCTGGTACGGGTGCATAGAAGTAAATACAAATGAGGTAGCCCGGATCCAATACAGTTATATCTTTAAAAATAAGGAGCAGGAACTGCTCCATGAAGGAGGGCAGCAAAGAACGGCAGACCTCACTAAAACAGGGATGGAAGAGCTGCAGCTCATGGATTCCTGGAATCCCTCCGGAGCATACGAAAATATTTTTTATACCGATCCATTTCAAAAGGTTTTACTTAAAGATCAGGGAACAGGTATTAAGATTAAATCACCTAAAAGTTTTACGCATCTGTTCAGGGTAAAAGCGCCATTGCTGAAAAAGCACGAAGTTATTGTACTTTCCGGTGCCGCCACGGCTTTAAAAGAATGGAACACCACGGACCCCTGTATCATGAGCCTGGAAACTGATTGGTGGGCGATTAAAATTAAATTACCAAAAGAAGCGCTGCCGCTGATTTATAAATACGGCATCTATAACGTCAAAGAGAAATCCTTTGTAGCATTCGAAGAAGGAGACAACAGATTACTGCATGGCGATGCGCATAACAAAAAGCTTACTATTGTCCACGATGGTTTTGTCAGGATGGCGAACAATACCTGGAAAGGCGCTGGAGTAAGCATACCGGTATTCAGTCTGAAAAGCAATCGATCTTTTGGCGTAGGAGAATTTACGGACCTTAAATTACTGGCAGACTGGGCTCAAAAAACCGGCATAAAAATGATTCAGCTGCTGCCTGTTAATGACACCACCTCCACGAATACCTTTAAAGATTCTTATCCCTATGCCGCTATATCTACCTTTGCGCTCCATCCTCTTTATATTAACCTCGATGCCACAGCAGGCAGACGCCATCCACTAGTAAAATCGCTGAGAAAAAAACAGCAACAACTTAATGAACTGCCCGATCTGGATTATGAGCAGGTCATTCAATTTAAATTGTCTGCTCTTAAAGAGCTATTTGCTAAAGAAAAAGATACATTTCTGGCAGATAAAAATTTTAAAAAATTTTTTGAAGAGAGCAGGCAGTGGCTGATCCCATATGCTGCATTCTGTTACCTGCGCGACCGCAACGGGACGGCAGACTTTTTACAATGGAAACTATACAGTGATTACGATCAGTCATCGATCGAAAAATACGTTTCTCCTAAAGCAAAACATTATACAGATATCGCTTTCACTTATTATTTGCAATATCATCTGCACCTGCAGTTAAAAGATGCGGTGGAATATGCGCATGAAAAGAATGTAATTATCAAAGGCGATATTCCCATCGGGGTTAACAGACGCAGTTGCGATGCATGGATTAATCCGGAACTGTTCAATATGAATGTCCAGTCTGGCGCACCGCCGGACGACTTTGCGGTAAAAGGACAGAACTGGGGATTCCCTACGTACAACTGGGAGCGTATGGCCGGAGATAATTTCCAGTGGTGGAGAAAAAGATTTGAGCAGATGGGTCGTTATTTTGATGCCTTCCGCATCGATCATATACTTGGATTTTTTCGCATTTGGAATATACCCATTCATTCCGTACAGGGAATCATGGGTACCTTTTTTCCGGCGTTGCCCATTCATGTATATGAGTTCGGACAACGGGGCATGTGGTTTAATTTTCACCGCTTTTGCAAACCCTATATTACCGATGCTGTACTGTGGGAATTGTTTGGTCCCAATAAGGAAAAATTCCTCCCGTTTTTAGAACAGGATGGCAATAACCATTATATTTTAAAAGAGAGCTTTTCCACACAACGGCAGGTAGAACGTTATTTTAATACTATACAAACACATAAAGACAATAACCATCTTCGCGATGGATTGTATGAGCTGATCTCCAATGTCGTTTTATTTGAACAGGAAGGCTCTAACGGGCAGGAATTTCACTTTAGGATTTCATTGGAACATACTACTTCCTTCAGGCACCTGGACTGGAACATTCAACAGCAGCTGAAGAGCATGTACCAGGATTATTTTTTCAGAAGGCAGGATGAATTCTGGCGAAAAGAGGCGATGAAAAAACTTCCGTCTTTGAAGCGCTCCACCAACATGATGATCTGTGGAGAGGACCTGGGCATGGTGCCCCGGGGAGTACCGGAAGTAATGAATCTGTTAGGTATACTGAGTCTTGAAATTCAGCGCATGCCAAAAGATGAATTGCGTCAGTTCTTTCATCCTGCTGATGCATCTTATTTATCTGTAGTTACCCCTTCCACACATGATATGAGCCCGATCCGCTCCTGGTGGGAAGAGAATAAAGAGATCACCCAAAAATTTTATAATTACGAACTCGGACAGTGGGGTGAAGCACCTGCTACCTGCGACGCATGGATTAATAAAGCCATCGTTATTCAGCATTTATATTCACCTGCCATGTGGAGTGTTTTTCAATTGCAGGATTTAATGGGTATGGGTGAAAATATCCGAAGAACAGATTATCAGCAGGAGCGTATTAATATCCCTGCGATATCGGATTATTACTGGAGGTATCGGATGCATATTACCCTGGAGCAGTTGATAAAAGAAAATGAATTCAACGAGGAATTAAAAAAATATATCGGGGCTAGCGGCCGATGAAACTAAGATACTGGTCATATAATAATCCGTTTATTTATCCTTTTACCATCTCTAAGGGTAGTAAAACGCACCAACCCTGTCTGGTGGTTGAGTTGGAACATATGGGCGTGAAAGGATATGGAGAGGCACCCGCCATAAGTTATTACAACATTTCTGTAGAGAAAATGATTGCTGATATCGAACGAAAAAAAATATTCATTGAAAAATATGCCCTCACCGATCCTGAACGGTATTGGCATTATCTGCATCATTTAATTCCTGATAATAATTTTTTAATCTGTGCGCTGGATATGGCCGCCTGGGACATTACAGGAAAGATGCGCGGACAGCCTTTATATAAATTATGGGGGTATAATTATGAACAGGCTCCAATGACCGATTACACTATCGGTATTGATTCGATTGACAAAATGCTTGATAAAATAAAGGACAACCCCTGGCCAATTTATAAAGTAAAGCTGGGCACTGCGGAGGACATAAAGATAATCCGCGCGATCAGAGGGACAACGGATGCAACTATCCGCGTGGATGCTAACGCAGGATGGACATTGAATGAAGCGCAGTTGCTGTTGCCGGCATTAAAAGAGCTGAATGTGGAATTGGTGGAGCAGCCACTTCATAAAGACGATTGGGCAGGAATGAAGGTGCTTTATGATCAGAACATTCTTCCTTTAATAGCTGATGAGGCTTGTGTAATGGAAAAGGACCTCGAAAAATGTGCAGGATATTTTCATGGCATTAATATTAAGCTCACCAAGTGCGGGGGTATTACGCCCGCAAGGCGTATGATTGAGCAGGCCAGAACACTTGGGTTGAAAGTAATGATCGGTTGTATGAATGAAACGACTATAGGATCAGCCGCTATAGCCCATCTGATTCCTGCAGCCGATTATGCCGATCTGGATGGTCCTTTATTACTGGCAAAAGATCCTGCCTCCGGATTATTTTATAAGAACGGGCAGGTGACTGTTTCGCCAGAAGCCGGTCTGGGCCTGTATTTTAACCCTGATTTAGCCGGCTAGTATATATACGATAGTGGACATTCACACTTCATTCTAGAAATTAGGTATATTTATTGCAATCTGCAACTGGTTATAACTGGTTAAGCTATGCAGAAGACAATAATATCCCTCGGAATAGTCCTTTTTATAGTGGGATTATCATCGTCCTGTACTAAAACGATACCTGTTAGCAATGGGCATAATAATGGGGGAATACCCCAAATAGTAGAAACAAAATCTCCTGTTTTAACCCCTAAGCCGGTAAAAGTCAGCTCTCAGATTCTGGGATATTATGAAGCGTTGCCTGTTCATTACCAGGAGACTACGCAGCGTTATCCGGTTATTATCTTTCTTCACGGCGGAGGTCAGTATGGAAATGGGAATTCAGATCTGGATACGCTCCTCAGTGAAAGTATACCGAAGCTGATCAAAGAAAATAAATTTCCAGGTTCTTTTACTGTTTCTTCCGGTATATATTCCTTTATAGTAATTATTCCACAACTGCTGGAAGCTGTTGCTCCTCAACAGTTAGATGCGTTGGTAGAATTTACCAAGTTGAATTACCGTGTGGATACTTCCAGAATTTATATTGCCGGGATGAGTTTAGGTGCACGTCAGGCTATTGATTATTGCGCCTTTAGCCCCTTAAAGGTAGCTGCGGTGGTGGCTATGGCAGGCATGCCAACAGTGTCTACAATGGATGCTAAATCAAAAATCTTTGCCAGTACTCCATTGCCCTTGTGGCAGGTGCACAACAAAGATGATTCGGCATGGTCCTTTAATGAATCTCAGATATTTATAGATAAAATAAACGCGCTTTCACCAGGAATACCTCCAAGATTTTCTGTTTTTGAGACTGGTGTAGCCCGGTTGCATCATGATAGCTGGACTAAGGTTTCCGATCCTTCTTATATCGAAAATGGAAAGAATATATATGAATGGATGTTAGGCTATTCGCGTTAAGTTATTGTTCAGGTTCCGGGGAGGCAGCCCTGACCGTGTTAACCGTCTCCGAAGCTTTCTCTTCTTCCGGATTTCTGAAGTAATTACCGAATATATCTGCCAGTTTTTTGCAGGAATACACCTTGGTAAAATCATTGTTACTAAAAGCTATAATAGTCACATTGTCATCGATCAGCCGGTAAAATGCTGTTCTGTTTCCATGCCACCATCCATTGTGATAAATAAATTTTTTACCACTTCTCAGATTAAACATTCTCCAGCCCAGGCCGTAATTGTTGATGCCTGGTTTTTCAAAACTATATCCTGAAAAAGCAGAATCAAGCGTTGATTTATTAAAAATCGTTCCTCCATATAGGGCCTGGTCCCACTTGAGCATGTCTCTAACGGTACTGTATACGTTTTTATCGCCGTACACTTTATCCAGGTATTCGAATGGATAAATCCGGCCACTATTGTAATAAGATTGCAGTGATCGGGCACTGTCTGACTGCGTATAGATATACGTATCGCTCATTTTCAGGGGTTCAAAAAAACGGAGCTTCATAAACTCCGGATAGGACTGTCCGCTAACCTTTTCAATGATCAGGGCCAGCAGCGCAAAATTGGTATTGGAATAACTGAAATGTTTACCCGGTGTGGTTAACTGAATATCCTTCTGTCTGGCTATTATAAAATCGAATACGTCCTGATTGCTGATTACTCTTTTTCTGTTCCAGCCCAGCCGCTCCATATAGTGCACATAATTGGGAATACCGCTTCGGTGATTCAGGAGTGTTTTTACGGTAACGCCAGACAGCGGGAAGCCAGGCAGATAGGCAGAGACCGGATTGTGAATGTCGATCTTCCCATCCTGCTGGAGTTTCAGGATAGCCATCGCCGTGAATGTTTTAGATACGGAAGCCAGGTGAAAAGCTGTGGAAGGTGTTATAGAATCTTTTCGTGTCCGCGGGTTTATGAATCCCATATATTTCTCAACGATCACTTCGCCGTTCTTTGCCACCAGGATGCTGCCGTTGAAGGGACGCTGGGTGAAAACACTGTCAATAAAACGGGTAACCTGAGTTTTGTAGTGCCTTAACTCGGGTGCAGTAAGCGCCGCAGCAGGTGTTGCAATTGCCGCTGATAAATTGGGAGAGACATACTCCGGAGCCTTTGTCTGCCCGTTGCAGCTGCAGAGCCAGACGGCAAAAAGAATGATAGGTACGTTTTTCAAAAGGAACTTATTTTCAAAATTATAGTACAAATTTAAAATGATCCGGCTTGCCTGAGGAAAATTTTTAACTATCGGATGAAACAAACTTGTCCCTGTTTTTTCGTTTCGATATTAAGAGACATCTTTGCAAATTCCACAGATCATTGTAACGAATTTGAACCTGCTAAATTATGAATGACAAAAAAAATACCAGTTATCCGAGAGAAAAAGTCAATATTTTATTTTTGGAAAACATTAGTGATTCAGCTGTTAAGCTATTCAAAGAGGAAGGGTATACCTCCGTAAAGAAAATAACTGGTGCATTATCGGAAGTAGAATTGATCAAAGCCGTGAAAGATGTGCACCTGCTTGGTATACGGTCAAAAAGCCAGATCACTATGAGGGTGCTGGAAGCGGCACATAAACTTCAGGCCATTGGTTGTTTTTGTATAGGAGTGAACCAGGTGGATCTGAAAAGTGCCCGCAACAGGGGGGTGGCAGTCTTTAATGCTCCTTATTCTAATACCAGATCCGTTGCTGAACTGGTGATTTCTTCCGCTATAATGCTTATCAGGCGTATTCCGGACAAAAATAAAGCGGCTCACGAAGGGATATGGCTGAAAGATTCCAAAGGCAGTTATGAATTGAGAGGTAAAACGCTGGGTATAATCGGCTATGGCAATATCGGCACGCAAGTGAGCGTACTGGCAGAGGCGCTCGGTATGAAAGTCTTGTATTATGATGTGATCACCAAACTGCCTCTCGGAAATGCGGTACAGTGTAAGACTCTTAAGGAACTGACGATCAGCAGTGATGTGGTGACGCTTCATGTACCTGAACTTTCTTCTACTAAAAATCTGATCAGCAAACAGGTACTCAAAAACTTTAAACCCGGAAGCATACTTATCAACTATGCACGGGGAGAGGTGGTAGATCTGGAGGCGCTTGCAATAGCTATTAAAGAAAAACACCTCTCCGGAGCTGCAATAGATGTGTTTCCGGTTGAACCAGAAAAAAATGGCGATGCGTTTGAAAGTCCGTTACAGGGATTATCCAATGTGATTCTCACACCTCATATCGGTGGTTCCACAGAAGAGGCCCAGCTAAATATCGGGGAGGACGTAAGTAATAAATTGTACCAGTATTTGGAAACCGGCATTTCAATAGGTTCTCATACCATTCCTTCTCTGAATGTTCCTGCTCTGGAAGGCGCTCACCGTATCCTGCACATTCATAAAAATGTTCCGGGAGTATTGTCGGCCCTTAATGCCGAACTTTCTGCAAACGGAATTAACATTCTCGGACAGTATTTAAAAACTAATGAGGAGATCGGATATGTGGTGTTGGACGTGGATAAAAAGCTGTCAGACAAAGCCGCAAGTATCTTACAGGAAGTAAAAGGAACACTAAAAACAAGGCTCCTTTATTAAGTTGAACCTTTTACATTCAGATGCAATCAAAAATTATTTTATCAGTTCGAGCCTCTGATATATTGATATAGATCTGCATACCTTTTTATTGCATATCGAAAAATATTCTTAGGCTCAATGCTGATGTATTTTTTCAGGATCACCAGCATCACGATAAATGAAAGGGAATAATAGATCATGGTGGCGTAAGCAGCACCAATGCCCCCAAACCAATGTAAGAAAAAAGAAGTAAGAAGCAGGTTGATGGCCATTAACAAGGCATTGGCCCAGAAATTGACCTGCGGTTTTCCAATCGCATCCAGCGTAGATCCGAACTGATAGCTGAGTGGACGGACCATGCTGAACAGAATCGTTAACTGCAGAATTGCTGCTGCAGGATAATACTGAGGTCCTGCGATCACAAAAATCACCACCCGGGGTAGCAGAAAAATTAGTAGGGATACTGGTAAAATGAACGCAAGTATAGTGCCGGTGACCTGCTCAAAATAAAATTTTACTTTTTCTATGCCCTGATCTTCATGGGCAGCAACATTCTTTGGATACAATACATCTGCGGCGGCCAGCGAAGGAACATCCACCATATTATTAATCCGTGCCACGGTGTTATAATATGCCACATAATCCTTTCCGGTAATAGAATTAAGGGTGCCGGCAGTAATAAAATGATCAAAACTCCTGGACAGACCGGCAAAAAGATTTGTGCCAAAAGTGTACTTGCCAAACTGAAATAACTGGAAGGTCAGGCCTGGCTCAAGTATAAAAGCAGTGAGCAGATCGGATAAACTCTTAAATATTATAAATACGGTGGCGCATACCAGGGAGAATACTTGAAGTAGCAGGATGTTGACCAGCGTAAATTGATCTCTGAAGAAAAAATACAGTAGCACGAGGCCCAGGAAATAAATGCCCTGACGGATAAAGGCTGCGTGAAAAAGGGTATCGAAACGCATTTTTGCCTGGAGCAGGATTTCACAATGATTAAAAGGTATCAATAGCAAAACAATCAGTGAGCTATACAGCAACAACGGCTGCAATGCCGGGGCATGCAATCCCTGGGAAATCAGCCGGCCAAATAGAAAAATTCCTGCTATGGTGAAGATGGAAAACAGCAGATTGATAAGCAGTGCTGAAGACTGGACAGCATCTTGTTTAAAAGCGTATTCTTTCCGGAGCAGGAATTTAATGGAGGCGTTTCGCAGCAAACCTTGTTTTACTGCTTCAAACAAAGCATATAAAGTGACGTACAGTGCCCATATGCTGTTAGTTTCGGTAGAAAAGCCGCGGACCAGGATCATGTAAGCGGTAACTCCGAATAGAAACAGAGAAACCCGCTGCATCATGGTATAAAAAAAAGCTGTTAACCAGAAAGATGCTGCAGGTTTGTTGAGCATGGGGCAAATTAAGGATTTTCCTTACAGAACCTGATAAGTGCCATAAAGTGGTTATAATTAGAATAAAGAATTGTCTTATAATTTTTACGTTATGTTAAACAGGATGAAGGCTCGGTTTCTTAAGTTTTTTGGGAAGAAACCGACTCAGGGCGTGGGCGGGCATGGGAGGAGCCCTATTTTTTTAGTGAGGAATCTAAAACAGCATCTTGACGAACGTTCGATTTTTGCTGAACTTTTGGTTTGGACGGCGGGGTCTCTTGCTGGTGCTTTAATTGGAAGGTGGCTAGTCCTATTAATAGCGCAATAGTAGCACCTATCAGACTCTTAGTCACCTCAATTAGTATCCAATTTCGTCCGCGATCTTTCCATGGAGTTCTACTCTTGAGAAACTTTATTCTCCCAATTTTCTTGGCTTTCCGTCCGTCATCTGTGAGTTTATAATAACTTCCATTACTCCCGTAGGGCTCTATTAGCTTGTCTGCGAGTAAAATATCTAAAATTTCCTTCCCAGCTTCCGACATTCTTCGCTTTTCTTCATCATTTTTGGGGTGTGATTTATAGTATTCTTGGCGAACTTCAAATAAACCAAAGCTACCATAGTCGTCTATGTAAGGGTACAAGATATTTATATACTCAATTGCAGCTTCCCGGAGTTCCTGTTTCGTTTTAATTTGTTTAAAGTAAAATTTATTGAGGTCGTTCACGGAGAGGGTGTGTAGGCTGTGCGTTAGCCGTGCTGTTTAATATAATGTTGATTATAACGACAACTTCCTTTTCTATTCCCCCGAAGATACGGATCAAAAAGGATACTTGCGAATTGTTCGCCTTTTTTGATCCGTATCTTCGGGGGAATCATAAATTATTAATTGTCTTATAATTTATATTATGTTAAATAGCCGCTATGGGCATCCAAAAAGAAAAAAGGTTACGCTTCTATAGCTTCGCGGAGTGAGGCGAAAAGAGGTATTATCATTTTTAGAGGTAGCTTGACGGCCTAATGATCAAGTTCTTAGACTTTTTTTGCACTTGTTTTTAAACAGATGTATTTCTATATTTTTGTTGAATGTACACTCAAGCATTTATTGATGAATTATTGAATTGCAATAAGCAAGTAAAGGGTGCTTGGAATAACTCTTCTTTTCGAGGGTCCATTAAAAAAGTCATTATGCTTCAATCCGTTGATAGAAAATATGATTTTACAGCGTTCTATACAAAAAATAATTATTTTCCTGAGAATTTTTCCTTTGGTCTGGTTTACGTTTCGAGGAATGAGATAGGAAAAGTCCCTATAATAAGGTGTAATGGGCTTCATGGCCCTACAAATGCGTGGGAACACCACTCCTACACTCACTCTCACAAGCCAACAGTCGAAGGCCTGAATGCAGGGAATAAAGAGGGAACCCTTATAGAGCGATTAGAAGAGTATTCGACCTTTGAAACAGCGATGCCATATTTTGGAAATGTGATCAAAGCTAATGAGATTGACAGGATCAAATATTTTCCGAGTCCTAATGTAGTTAAACAAACAGATTTATTTTCTGGCCCACAATGATAGATATAATAAATACCATAAAAAAAAGCTTTAATAATCAGGTCTCTTTTAAAGAGAAAAGGCCAGGTACTTTTCAGCTATATCTACCTATTTATCACGAGGACGGAGATATGATGGATGTTTTTCTGACATCTAGTGGCAACGGTGATTATCAACTGTCAGATTTTGGTTTGACTATTCAACGTCTCTCGTACAGTTATGACATTGATACATCTAATAAAGAAGCAATTTTTCAAAGAGTTTTATCGGAAAATGGACTCAGCGAAAATGAAGGTAATATTGTATTTCAAACGAACCTTAACACGATTTTTACGGACATAATGCATGTAACTCAGGCATACGCAAAAATTGGCAGCCTAAGATATTTCGCAAAAGAAACAGTCGAAAATCTTTTTTTTGAGATTTTGGATGAATTTATTCAATTAGAATTACAAGATTTCCACCCCGTAAAGAATGTTTATCCTATCCCTGGCCGGGAAGAGGTTGAAGCAGATTATTCTTTTACCCCTAATGGGCATAATGTTTATTTATTTGGCGTTAAGGATTATAACAAAGCAAGACTTGCGACGATTGCATGCTTAGAGATGCAGCGAGCTAATATAAATGCCAGAGGATGGGTTGTTAACGAAGATTTTGAAAAATTGCCGTCAAAAGACAGAGCAAGATTAACTAATGTTTGCGACAAACAATTTACTTCTCTTGATCAATTTAAAAGCTATGCGAAGGTTTTTCTAGAAAGAGAAAGAGCTTAAATCTGAAATTTCCTTGCATTTTTTTGTGCAGTTCCGGTGTTTGCGCTATTTCGTTGATCCGTTTATTGACTATACTCATAAAACGATTGCCCAGACCTGTGCTGAAGGGTCTTCATACGACTTATACGATTTTTGTAATCCCGACACTGCACTCTGAATCGCGATGCAGTTCCACTTTGTAGATCATTATTTTTTAGGCATTGTTCCTGAAGATAATATTTGTTCGCTGGCTTCCTTCCATGGTATTGACTTAGACTTTCCGCTTTTATAATCGGCAGAACGTTTCTGTAGCTCCGCAATAAACTCCTTACCATTCCAGTAGTCGTATGCTTCCTCTATTTCAGCTTTCAGTATAGTATATATGGCTTTCACTTTCTTATCCTCTGCAACCCGGATGTAATCATATAATTTATGTCTGATAGTTGATATGGTCATCGTGCTTTAACCTAAATACGAATGTAATTTAAAAATTCTTTCTTTAAAAAAATGATATTTGCCAACGGCAGATTGAAGGTCTGTTATTTTTATCCGCCGGTATCTTTGCTTTGACGCAAATATATAAGCCCCGAAAAAGCCTGTAATGCTGATATTTTTCCTTTAGGATATTAATGTACACCTTTCTCACCTGATAGCGGTATTGTCTTCGGCTTGCCGATTAGTAAATTAAGAAGCACACTCAGGTAGATTCTCTTTTTAATTTATGATAGACTCCCGAATGCGATAACCGGAGTAGCTTGCTGCTATAGTTGGTATATTGTCTTAGCTCTTGTTGGTATATCCGCAAAGAATTTAAATGTAGTTATGCTAAGAGAAGAATTATTAAAATAAAAATACCTGCCGGACAAATCCGGCAGGTACCTAAACATTTATTATTTATAAAGCCTAGTGCTTCTTGTCTACATTGTTGAACTTGTCTGTAAACAACGCCGACTTTTCTGTATTTTGTTTCTGATCGTAAATATTGATCAGCAGATCATACGAATCTTTCAGGAACTGTTTTTCTTCCATTTTTAATTTTGCCTGGCTACCTAGTATCTCGTCTACTTTTTCCAGCTGCACAATCGCATCATCAAACTTTTTTGAAGATTGCTGACGCAGATCTTCTTTCTGTTTCAGTTGATCAGGTTTTAATTTGATATTTCCCTGTGGCTTGATCTTTTTGTTCTTAGCGATAATGTCTACGGCCTGGTTGTAATAGATCTGTCCCAGAAGCATTCTTGAATTTGGATATTTAGGATCCAGCTCAATACTTTTCAATGCTTTTTCAGCAGACTTATCAATCAGCTCTTCCGAATTTGCCGGGCGTTTGGTGCTGTCTTCATTGTAAGCGGTTTTGTACATTTCAACAGAATAATTGAAATAATACAATGGATTCGTAGGATTGTTTTTTATCAGCTCCTCGTATTTTGCAAACAGGTCTTCCCTGCTTCCTTTTTCACTGAGCATACTTACTTCAAAACCCAGCCAGAATGGATCATCCGGATAAACTGCTTTTCCCAATGCGGTATATTTGGAGGCGGAAACCAGGTCGTTCTTTTGTTTGTAATAGTCCGCTAACCATTTATAGATGGACTCATAGCCCTGTCCCTTTGCTTTAGCCTCTGCAATTTTAGCGTAATAAAAAGCTGCAGTGTCCAGCTTGCTGGCTTTCTCTGCGGAGATACCGGCATACAACACACTCACTGTATCCAATACGATCCCATTGGCCCAATTGTTTTTTGCAAGGATATCAAAAACATCCAGCGATCCCTGAAAACCTTTCAAGGCATCATTAAAATTGCCCGAGTTGTAATATGCAGCAGCATCTTTGGAGTAACCGGAATAAAGATCGGTGAGCGGACGGCGGTTATCCAGCGTCAGCATCAAATATCTTTTAGCGGAATCCTTGACGGCACTTTCTAATGACAGGTACTTTTTGATGGCTTCAACAGCTGTGCCCTTAGCATCCGGATCTGTGGCTTTCATGGTAGAATCCATTCCTATCGCCCCATAGATCTTTGACTTTGTGTACCATGCTTCTGCACTGGCTTGATTTTTTTCTACTGCCAGAAAATTGTCCACTTCTGTTTTTGCTTCCACATACTTCTTCTTACCTAAAAGATCCTTTGCCTTGTCAAGCTTCTGGGCAAACAGGCCAAATCCTGTACCTGCAAGCACAAGCGTTAAAAAAAGAGATTTCATATACAAGTGTTTATTTTAAAATGAAAAACCTATTGATTATCTTCAGATGTCTCCGGAGCCGGGTCGGTTGCTTCCCCCTCCTCATTATTTGTTAAATCCTCTACCTGATCTGTACTGATATGCGCTTCATCGGGAATGGTAATACCTAATTCACCAGGAATTTTATCTTCAGTATCCACCAGGATATCCAATTTAGTGATCGCAGCAATTTCATCACCACCATCCACCCGGATCAGTTTGACACCCTGTGTGGCACGTCCCTGGGAACTGATAGTAGTTACGCCCATTCTGATCGTTACACCACTTCTGCAGGTAATCATCAGATCTTCTTTAGCCGTCACATCCAGTATCCCTACCAGGGATCCCGAACGTTCTGTAACACTAATAGTTTTTACTCCTTTACCACCTCTGTTCGTGATCCGGTATTCTTCGATCTCCGTTCTTTTTCCAAAACCTTTTTCACTCACCACCAGTACCGTTCTGGATTTGTCCCCTGCATTGACACATATCATGCCAACAACCTCATCTTTATCGTCCTCCACTTCAATACCAGCCACCCCAATAGCACCACGACCGGTAGGCCGCACTTTGTTTTCCGGGAACCGGATCGCTCTTCCGGACTTCACTGCCAGCATGATCTCACAATGGCCATCGGTGAGTTTTGCTTCCAGCAACTCATCACCGGGATTGATGGTAATGGCGATCACTCCTGTTTGTCTTGGTCTGCTGAAATCTTCCAGCAGCGTTTTTTTGATGATCCCTTTTTTGGTGCAGAGCACGATATTGTGGCTGTTCACAAAATCCTTGTCCTGAAAATCTTTGATATCAATAATCGCCCGCACTTTATCATCCGGTGGTATCTGAATCAGATTTTGAATAGCCCTGCCCTTACTGGATTTTTCGCCATCAGGTATCTCATAAATATTAAGCCAGTAGCATCTTCCCTTTTCTGTAAAGAACATCATCGTGTGGTGCGTAGAGGCCACAAACAGATGTTCAATATAATCTTCATCGCGCGTTCTGCCTCCGATAGCTCCGCGACCACCGCGACGCTGCTGACGAAACTCCACCGCAGATGTTCTTTTAATATACCCCAGGTGAGAAATGGTGATCACCACATCTTCTTCTTTGATGAGATCCTTAATACTCACTTCATCATCCAGATAAGTGATCTCGGTTTTACGGGCATCACCAAACTTCTCCTTTATTTCAATAAGTTCTTTTTTGATCACATCATACCTCATGCCTACATCATTCAGCAATTCTTTCAGACTGGTGATCAGTTTAATCAGTTCGTCAAACTCCTCTTTTATCTTTCCTCTTTCCATTCCGGTAAGGCGTTGTAAACGCAGTTCCAGTATGGCTTTAGCCTGAATTTCATCCAGACCCCAGCCTGCATTGATCAGGTTTTCCTTTGCTTTATCAGGTGTTGCCGATGCCCTGATCAGCGAAATGACCTCATCCAGGTGATCGAGCGCAATGAGATAACCTTGAAGGATATGCGCTTTTTTCTCGGCTTCCTTTAATTCAAACTGCGTTCGGCGGACCACCACTTCATGCCTGAATTCGACAAACTCACTGATCATGTCCCGGACATTCAGTGTTCTGGGTCTGCCTTTCACCAGCGCTACATTATTGATCCCAAAAGAAGTCTGCAACTCGGTGTATTTGAACAACTGGTTGATGACCACGTTTGCGATAGCGTCTCTTTTCAGATCGATCACGACACGGGTGCCTTCTTTATTATTTGATTCGTTGTTTATATGGGTAATTCCTTCAATCACTTTTTCATTTACAAGCTGGCCGATACGGTCGCAAAGGGCATCTCTGCTAACCTGGTATGGTACTTCGGTGATGATAATGGTTTCTCTTCCGCTGGCTTTCGTATCTACATGTAATTTACCCCGAAGCACTACCCTGCCCCTGCCAAAATGCATGGCGGCCTTCACCCCTTCCATACCGTAAATAATTCCTCCGGTTGGAAAATCCGGAGCCTTGATATGCTCCATCATCTCTTCGATGGTGATCTCCCGGTTATCAATAAACGCAATACAGCCGTCAATTACTTCCGATAAATTATGGGGAAGGATATTTGTCGCCATACCCACGGCAATTCCACTGGATCCGTTGATCAGCAGATTCGGAATACGGGAAGGCAGTACGGATGGTTCTTCCAGTGAATCATCAAAATTCAGTTGAAAATCTACCGTATCCTTCTCAATATCCATCAGCATATATTCCGCAAGACGCTGAAGACGGGCTTCCGTATACCGCATTGCAGCGGGACCGTCTCCATCCTGGCTGCCAAAGTTTCCCTGTTTGTCGATCAGGGTATAGCGCATATTCCATTCCTGGGCCATACGCACCATAGAATCATACACGGATTTGTCACCATGAGGATGGAATTTACCCAGTACCTCTCCCACGATCCTGGCAGATTTCTTAAAAGGTTTATTAAAATGAATACCCAATTCATTCATGGCATGCAAAACGCGGCGGTGAACCGGTTTAAATCCATCCCGGACATCCGGAAGTGCACGGCCAACGATCACCGACATAGAATAATCTATGTATGCGGTCTTCATCTGTTCCTCAATATTGATAGGTTGTATCCGATCGCTGTCGCTCGTCAGTTCCGGTGTGAGATTGTTCTCGTCCATATGTGTTTATTCAGGCTTTAAATTTCAATGTTTACCGGTTTGTTCCGGTGTTTCAAAAGGTGGGCGAATTTACCCTTTTTAAGGCTAAAAACCATAGAATAGGACAGGTGATTGGTGGAAATTTGTAAAGCAGGCATCCATAGAATACCTGCAAAACATCCGCGCAGCATCCATAAATAATATTTAGTTTGCGGGCATAACCACAGCATTTGAAAAATATTGTAGTTTTTGGTGCTGGTAAATCCAGCACTTTTCTGATTGATTACCTGATTGACCAGTTGCCAGCAAACCAATGGAAACTCACGGTGCTTGATGCAGATCTGAAGGCGGCCCAGACGAGAACCAGCAACGCAGCTTTTACAGAAGCATACGGGTTGAATGCAGAGAATGAGAAGGAACGAAAAAGCTATATTGCCCAGGCAGATATTGTTATATCGCTGCTCCCTCCTACCCTGCACTACCTGGTGGCACTGGATTGTATCGAATACGGAAAAAATCTTCTGACCGCTTCCTATATCGATTCGCAGATTGAACATTTAAGAACTGCTATCCAGGCTAAAGGATTACTTTTTCTTTGTGAGATGGGTCTCGATCCCGGCATCGACCATATGAGCGCCATGCGTATCATTGACAGGCTTCGTATACTGCATGCTAAGGTAGATGTTTTCCGGTCGCATTGCGGCGGCCTTGTTGCACCGGAAAGCGATGATAACCCCTGGAGATATAAAGTCACCTGGAACCCAAGAAATGTTATCCTTGCAGGGAAATCAGGCGCTGTTTATAAAGAGAATACTATCCCCAAACAGCTCTCTTATGAACAGTTGTTCGATCCTGAAAGAACGGTGAACATTAATGCGCTGGGTCCCCTATCCTATTATCCCAACAGGGATTCGCTGCCCTATATCGAGCTGTACGCGTTGCAGGATGCAAATGATTTTATCCGTACCACATTGCGCTATCCGGAATTTATCGCGGGATGGAAAAATATTATCCGGATGAAACTAACAGATGAAACGAGTGGGTATGATACGGATGGAAAAACACTGAAAGCGTTTTTTGAAGCGCATTTTAAAGAATTTAACATCAGCGTAACTGATTATCCGGAAATGAATGAGCAATTGGTTTATCTGGGTATCAGTGACGAACTCACGGTGATCAATAGAGGAAGACAAACTGCCGCAGAAGTATTGCAATTTGTACTGGAGAAAAAACTGGCTTTAAAACCAGCCGATAAGGATATGATTGTAATGCTCCATGAAATAGAATATACCCTGAACAGCAAGCAGCATTACCTTAAAAGCAGCCTGATCGTAAAAGGAACCGACGCTATTCATACGGCAATGGCCAAAACAGTAGGATTGCCACTTGGTATTGCGGCCAAATTAATTCTTCAGGGAAAAATAACAGCCAAAGGATTGCGTATTCCGGTGACCCGCGAAATCTACGGGCCGGTATTAGCTGAACTGGAAACACTGGGGATCTTATTTATGGAGTCCGACTCATTTCTTGCTTAAGGCCATGATCTGTTTCCATTCTTCGCTTGTAACGGGTTGAACGCTTAGCCGGCTCAGCTTTACAAGTGCCATGTCTTTAAATTTAACGT